>JAZNWG010000262.1:0-1684 GCA_045593225.1 Oscillospiraceae bacterium | reverse complement strand
GGCATTCTTCAGCTTGCTTTTGACGATGCTACCGAAAAGAGCGTTTTCGAAAAGGCAAAGTCCGTACGCTCCGAATACGTTCTTATGGTAAAGGGCAACGTGCGCGCAAGAGAAAGCGTAAACAACGATATCAAGACAGGTAACCTCGAGATCATGGTTACAGAGCTTCGTATCCTCTCCAAGTCCCAGACCACTCCCTTTGAGATAGTTGACAACTGCAAGACAAATGAGGAGCTTCGTCTGAAGCACCGCTACCTTGACCTGCGCAGAAAGCCTCTTCAGGATAACCTCAAGATGCGCCACGAGGTCGCAAAGTGCGCTCGTGAGTACTTCTACGAGAACCGCTTCTACGAGATCGAAACTCCCATGATGATAAAGTCCACACCCGAGGGTGCGCGTGACTATATCGTACCCTCCCGTATCCATAACGGCAAGTTCTATGCACTTCCCCAGTCGCCCCAGATCTACAAGCAGCTGCTGATGATCTCGGGTATGGACAGATATATCCAGCTTGCACGCTGCTTCCGCGACGAGGACCTGCGCGCTGACCGTCAGCCCGAGTTCACACAGATCGACCTTGAGATGAGCTTTGTTGACGTTGAGGATATCCTCGAAATGCTGGAGGGCTTTGTACAGCGCCTTTACAAGCAGGTGCTGAATGTTGATATCCCCACTCCCCTGCCCAGACTGACCTACAGCGAGGCTATGGAGCGCTACGGCTCGGATAAGCCCGACACAAGATTTGGCATGGAGATCACCGATATCTCGGATATCGTAAAGAACTGCGGCTTCAGCGTATTCACAGACGCTATCGCAAACGGCGGCTCGGTACGCGGTATCGTTGCAAAGGGCGCGGCTGACAAGCTGACAAGAAAAGAGATCGACAAGCAGACCGAGTTCGTCCGCGGTATCGGCGCAAAGGGCCTTGCTTATGTAAGATGGGTAGAGGACGCTCCCAACTGCTCCTTTGCAAAGTTCATGGGCGAGGGCGAGCTTGAGGCGATACTCAAGGCGCTCGGCTGCGAAAAGGGCGACGTTGCTCTCATCGTTGCTGACAAGAACAAGGTAACTCTGCCTGTTCTCGGCGCACTGAGATTAAAGCTCGGAAAGCAGCTCGACATTATCCCCGAGGGCTGGAATTTCCTGTGGATCACAGAGTTCCCCTTCTTCGAGTACGACGAGGAGAGCGGCGAGTGGCTTGCTATGCACCACCCCTTCACAATGCCTATGGACGAGTGCCTCGAATACCTCGAGACTGACAAGGAAAAGGTACGCGCAAAGGCTTATGACCTTGTACTGAACGGCGTTGAGCTGTCCAGCGGCTCTATCCGTATCACAGACTACGAGCTGCAGCAGAGAATGTTCGAGCTTCTGGGTCTGACAAAGGAAGAGATCGACGCGAAGTTCGGCTTCCTTGTTGACGCATACAAGTACGGCGCACCTCCCCACGGCGGCGCAGGTATCGGTCTTGACCGTCTTGCAATGCTGATGTGCGGCTGCGACAGCCTGCGTGATGTAACTGCATTCCCCAAGGTGCAGAACGCAAGCGAGCTGATGAGCGAGGCTCCGTCTGTAGTAAGCGATGAGCAGTTAAAGGAACTCGGTATTGCTATAATCGAAGCACAGGAATAAGCGGTTTTTTGCGGTTTTCGCAAGAAAATCGCCGTCGCTCCGACGGCAAAGC
>JAZNWG010000261.1:0-2622 GCA_045593225.1 Oscillospiraceae bacterium | reverse complement strand
TTCGCAGGGAGTACAGTACTTGCCTGTGTACTTGCCCTTGTAGATATAGCCCTTGTCGAACAGGGTCTTGAACACCTTCTGTACGGTTTCAACATGGTAATCGTCAGTGGTGCGGATATAGCGGTCATAGCTTACGTTCATGAAGCCCCACAGCTTCTTGAAGTTATCAACGATAGGATCAACATACTCCTTGGGAGTAACGCCCATTTCCTTTGCCTTGTTCTCGATCTGCTGGCCGTGCTCGTCTGTACCTGTCAGGAACATTACGTCAAAGCCCTGCATTCTCTTGAAGCGCGCAATAGAGTCGCATGCAACTGTGGTGTAGCAGTGGCCGATATGGGGATTACCCGAGGGGTAGTATATCGGGGTGGTTATATAAAACTTTTCTTTTCCGCAATTACACATAGTATAATTTACCTCTTTTTCTACAAAATTTAATATATTTTCGGAAAAAACTCCCTCTCCGAAACATATCTATTCCATTTTATTATATTACTTTTTACGCAGATTTGCAAGTATGATGAAAAAAATCAAGAAACTTTTACATATTATATAAAAAAGACTTGATTTTTTTGATTTTTTTTAGTACAATATAGATTAGGGTATTAAGCCCCATGCGACAGCTATGTCATTTTTCGGGGAAACAGATGTGAAAAATGCACAACGCACGCAGAACATAAACCACAAAACACGACGGAGGCTCATACTGTCTGCTTTGCCGACCCAGAGGGGTCTTGCCAATGGCTGGGGCGGAGGTCAGGCTCTTCCGACGACATTCAGAAAGAGGTAAAACATAATGTCTAACAGATTGTTCCAGGGTATTGTTCATCAGATGAAGGACGCCGTAAACAGAGTTATCGGCGTTATCGACGAAAACGGCACTATCATCGCCTGCAGCGACCTTACAAGAGTGGGCGGCGGCAATGACTTCTTCTCTATCGAGCTTGGCGACTCCCATGAGGTATTTATCCGCGACGGCTATACATACAAGCCCTTCGGCGTTCATGTAAAGCCCGACTATGCTGTATTCGTTGAGGGTACAGACGAGCCTGCTGCAAAGTACGCAAGCGTTATCGCTATCTCCCTTTCCGGTATCAAGCAGTACTATGATGAAAAGTATGACAGAAACAATTTTGTTAAGAATATCATTCTGGACAACGTTCTTCCCGGCGATATCAGCCTGAAGGCTCGCGAGCTGCACTTCAATGCAGACATCAGCAGAGTTGTGTTCCTTATCAGCGTTATCAGCTCCAATGATGTATCCGCCTATGATGTTATCCAGAACCTGTTCCCCGACAAGAATAAGGATTTCGTATTCAATATTACAGAAAACGACATCGTTCTCGTCAAGGAAGTTAAGAACAACATCGACGTGCGCGACCTTGAGAAGCTTGCGCGTTCCATTTCCGATACTCTCTCCAGTGAGTTCTTCACAAAGGTAAACGTTGGTATCGGTACACCCATTATGGGCGTAAAGGATCTTGCTCGCTCGTTCAAGGAGGCGCAGACAGCGCTTGAGGTAGGAAAGGTATTCGACACCGATAAGAACATCGTAAGCTACGATAATCTCGGTATCGCAAGACTTATCTACCACCTGCCCACAACTCTGTGTGAAACATTCCTGAAGGAAGTGTTCAAGAAGAACTCCATCGAGTCTCTCGACCACGAAACTCTGTTCACTATCCAGAAGTTCTTCGAGAACAGCCTGAATGTATCCGAGACCTCCAGAAAGCTGTTCGTACACAGAAATACACTCGTATATCGTCTTGACAAGATCAAGAAGCTTACAGGACTTGACCTGCGCGAGTTTGACCATGCTATCATCTTCAAGATCGCACTCATGGTAAAGAAGTATCTCGCAGCTAACCCCACCAAGTTCTGATCCGACAAAAAACGACAACTGTGGCTGCCCCGAATTTTATTTCGGGACAGCCTTTGAATGTATTTAAGGCGGCATAAAACAAGAAAAAAGCCGCGGGGACGTATTCATTCATATAGTTAGGAGTAGAAAAATGGTAGAGCTCAAGAACGTCAATGTACACTATTCAAGCGGCGTTGACGCACTTCAGGATATAAACCTGAGAATAAACGACGGCGAATTCGTGTTCATCGTCGGTGAAAGTGGCGCGGGTAAATCCACGCTGATGAAGCTGCTGCTGAGAGAGGTAACGCCTACCTCGGGCAGAGTTTTTGTCAACGGCTACAACCTCGCCAAGACCAAGGGAAACAAGATCGCCAAATTCCGCCGCTCCATCGGAGTGGTGTTCCAGGACTTCCGTCTTATACAGGAGCTGAACGTTTACGAAAACGTTGCGTTCGTGCTGCGTATCGCGGACCAGCCCATGAAGTTCATCAAGCAGCGTGTTCCGTATGTGCTGAACCTTGTTGAGCTTGCCCACAAGGCAAAAAGCAAGCCTAAGGAGCTCTCGGGCGGTGAGCAGCAGCGTGTGGCTATCGCGCGTGCGCTTGCAAACGACCCCGGGCTTATCATTGCGGACGAGCCTACGGGTAATATCGATCCCAAGTTGTCCTATGAGATCGTTGAGCTGCTTAAGGAGATAAACCGTTGCGGCACCACTGTCGTAATGGTTACGCACGAGCACGACCTTGTAAAGCACTTCG
>JAZNWG010000260.1:0-5659 GCA_045593225.1 Oscillospiraceae bacterium | reverse complement strand
ATCGTCGGTATCGCTGTATGTGTGTTCCTGTATATATTCACGATGAATGTCGCAAATGGTTACCTCGGCTTCGGCGGCTTTGCGCTGATAAATATTCCTCAGCAGGCTTATGATGTCGGCGTGCTGTTCCCTCTGGGTCTGAAGAACGCTTACTTCTACTCCTCCGATTACTTCCCCCTGCTGCCGTGGATGTTCGTATTCTTTGCAGGAAGCTTCTTCGGCGTCTACGCAAAGAACGGCGACCTGCCCAAGTGGATGTACAACACACATCTGCCGTGGCTCGCGACAGTCGGAAAATACACTATCTGGATATATATCCTGCATCAGCCTATCCTGTATTTCACATTCAACCTTATATTCTAATAAAAGGGCGCTTTCAGCGTATAAATTGGTCATATAAAAGGCTTGAAAAATCATGAGAAATGTTATATAATATTATCTGTGTCTGTTATGCGGTCAGAGTGTTTCGCAAAAGCCTGCATAATGTGCATTAAATGACGTTTGATTATTGACATGCGGACTATCCGCAGACTTAGATAGAGAAAACGAAAGGAGAAAATATCATGAAAAATAATAAGATACTGCCTGCGATATCGCTGCGCGGTCTTGTTGTATTTCCGTCCATGGTGCTGCACTTTGACGTCGGCAGAGAGCGTTCTGTAAACGCGCTGAAGGCTGCGACAGAGGACGACGGACATATTTTTCTGGTGGCTCAGAAGGACCCTGCAAATACTGACCCCGAAATGAATGAGCTTTACGAGATGGGCGTTGTGGCTGAAGTAAGACAGCTGCTGACCACACCTGACGGCTCGACAAGAGTGCTGGTGGAGGGTCTGTACCGCGCAAAGCGTGTAAAGACTGTAAGCCGCACAGAATACCTGAAATTTGAGGTAAGAGAGGTAGGCAGCAGAAATACTGCGCTTTCCGATACTACAAAAACAGCCTGCAAGCGTGCTCTGAAGGACGCTTTCATGGACTATGCTCAGATCACACCCAAAATGCCTCGCGAGCTGTATGACAGCATCGTTGGCGAGGAGGACTGTGAAAAGCTGTTTGAGAAGGTAGTTTTCAATGTTGTTCTCAAATTAGAGGACAAGCAGAAGCTGCTGGAAACGAACGGTACTCTTAACAGAATAAAGACGCTCATAACCATGCTCAGAAGCGAGCTTGAGATAATCGAGACCGAAATGGATATCCAGGAGCAGGTAAAGGAGCAGGTTGACAAGAACCAGCGCGAATATTACCTGCGTGAGCAGCTGCGCGTTATCTCCCGTCAGCTCGGCGACGGCGACAGCCCTCAGGAGGAGGTAGATCGCTACATAGAGCAGATCACCGCTCTCGGTCTGTCCGAGGACGTTACAGAAAAGCTTCTGAAAGAGGCTGAAAAGCTGATGAAGGTGTCCTACTCCTCTCAGGAGGCAGGCGTTATCCGCGGATATCTCGACACTGTGCTGGAGCTTCCGTGGAACGTAAAGACCAAGGACAAGCTTGACATAGAAAAGGTTCAGAAGCAGCTTGACAAGGACCACTACGGTCTTACAAAGGTAAAGGAGCGTATCACCGAGACTATTGCTGTGCGTGCGCTTGCTCCCGATATCAAGGGACAGATCATCTGCCTTTACGGACCTCCCGGTGTCGGCAAGACATCTATCGGTAAGTCCATTGCAAAGGCGCTCGGCAGGAATTACGCACGAGTTTCCCTCGGCGGTGTGCGCGATGAGGCTGAGATACGCGGCCACAGGAAGACCTATGTCGGCTCCATGCCCGGCCGTATGATAAACGCGCTGAAGCAGGCGAAATCCATGAACCCTGTTATCCTGCTCGATGAGATCGACAAGATGAGCAACGACTACAAGGGCGACCCCTCCTCCGCTATGCTGGAGGTGCTGGACAGCGAGCAGAACAACGCTTTCGTTGACCACTACCTTGAAATTCCCGTCGACCTCAGCGACGTGCTGTTCATTACAACAGCGAACTCGCTTGATACTATATCGCCTCCCCTGCTTGACCGTATGGAGGTCATTGAGCTGAACAGCTACACACGCGAGGAGAAATTCAACATCGCAAAGAAGCACCTGCTGCCAAAGCAGCTTAAAAAGCATGGCGAGAAGGCTGCTGATCTTAAGGTAACAGACAAGGCTCTTTACAGCATCATCGACTTCTACACAAAGGAAGCGGGCGTAAGAAAGCTTGAACGCAGGATAGCGGATATCTGCCGCAAGGCTGCGAAGAAGCTGGTTTCGGGCACCAAGAAGCTTACCGTTACCGATGCTAACATAAACGAATACCTTGGCGTCAAGAAGTACCTGCCCGAGCACCTTGCTGCTCAGGACGAGGTCGGTCTTGTAAACGGACTTGCATGGACTTCCGTTGGCGGTACTATGCTTCCGCTGGAGGTGCTCGTGCTGGACGGCACAGGCAAGACCGAGTTTACAGGCAGCCTTGGCGATGTTATGAAGGAATCCGCAAAGATCGCAGTAAGCCTTACAAGAGCGCTCTCTGACAAGTACGGCATAGACAAGGAATTCTACAAGAACAAGGACATCCACGTGCACGCTCCCGAGGGCGCTGTGCCTAAGGACGGTCCCTCCGCAGGTGTTACTCTGACAACCGCGCTGGTTTCGGCGCTCAGCGGCATTCCTGTGCGCAGAGATGTTGCGATGACAGGCGAGATCACGCTTCGTGGAAAGGTGCTGGCTATCGGCGGACTTAAGGAAAAGACGATGGCTGCGTACCGTGCAGGCGTTAAGACAGTATGTATCCCGAAGGAGAACGAGCCTGACATAGACGAGCTTGACGAGGTAGTTAAGCAGAATGTTAGATTTGTTGTTGCAGAGGATATCGCGACTGTTCTTGATGCGGCGCTCGTAATGCCGAATGTTGCCCCCAAAAAGACAGGCAGCATGAAGAAAAAGAAGCTGAACAGCGAGCCTGCCGTAGACGGCAAGAAGCTCCCTGTGCTGTCGGCGAACTAACTGACATAGGTGAAACATGAATTTCAACAAAGCTGAATTTTTTACTTCCTACGGAAGCTTTAAGCAGATACCGAAGTCCACAAAGACCGAGATCGCGTTTGCGGGTCGGTCTAATGTGGGTAAATCCTCGCTGATAAACAAGATATTCAACAGAAAATCACTGGCGAGGGTCAGCGCTGTTCCCGGAAAGACGGCAACGATAAACTTCTATTCGCTTGAAAACGTGCATTTTGTGGATCTCCCAGGCTACGGCTACGCTAAGGTATCAAAGTCCGAAAAGGAGCGCTGGGGCGAGCTTATCGAGGGCTATCTGAACGATGACCGCGAGCTTGCGCTGGTGTTCCAGCTTGTGGACTTCCGCCACCCCCCCACCAAGGACGATATCATGATGATAAACTTCCTTATCGACAGCGAGCTGCCTTTCGTTGTGGTACTGACAAAGGCGGACAAGCTCTCCAAAAAACAGCGCGCCGAAAGACGCGAGGCGCTTATACATGAGCTTCCCTGCGCCGAGGATATCACGATAATCGAATTTTCGGCTCAGACAGGTGAGGGCGTTGAGTCTGTCCGTGAGATAATCACAGAGCTTGCTGAGAGCGAGGACATCGCTCCCGAAGAGCAGTGATATTTCACACACGCGCAAAAAATTCACACCGTTTACACATTATTTGCTTGACACTGTCGCTGTGATGGTATATAATAAATAATGTATTATTTGAAAGGACTTGATCTGCATGACTGACAAGAAAAGAAAAAGAATGATGACAGCAATGCGCGTTATCGCGCTGATCGTTGCAGTTATTATGATAATAGGCGTTATCTTGCAGGGATTCATGTAAAAGTCGCTGAAAGGATCTACGACAAATGGGTTTATTCACAAATTATAACGACTCAGGCTCGGGCGTTTCAAAAAAAGCGCCGCAGAAAAAGATATTCTTCCGCTTTTTTGACGCTTTCGCAAATAAGTTCTGGACACTGATGTACATAAATTTCATCTATGTCCTGTTCTGTCTGCCGATAGTTACCTTCGGTCCTGCGACTGCAGCTATGACAACGCTTATGCGAAACATCTACCTTGAAAAGCCGCAGTTTGTATTCCATGACTTCTGGCAGGCTTTCAAGAAGAATTTCAAGCAGTCGTTCATTATCGGTATCGTTGATGTGCTTGCAATAGCGCTTGCAGTTTATGCGTTCATCTTCTACACTACAAACATAGACGCAGAGAACTACTGGCTGTACTACGCGCTTACTATGGCGGCTGAGGTCATCTTCCTGCTGATGAATTTCTTCATTTATCCGCAGATAGCAGCGCTTGATCTCAAAATGCCTGCGATACTGAAAAACTCGCTTATCTTCGCATTTGTAAACCTGAAAGGAAATCTCGTGTGCCTCGCGCTGTTTATCGGCTATGCGACACTTGTGCTGTTCTTCCCCTACATCATGCTGATACTCGCGCTGATACTTCCCTTCGGATACCTCGGGCTGGCTGTTATGTATGCCTGCTACCCAGCTATCCAGAGGCTTATCATCAATCCATATTATGAAGGCATGGGCGAGAAAAATCCCGAGCTGCCTGACTACGATGACGATGAAGATGTTCTTTTCGAGGATATGGGTGGCGAGGAAGCTCCTATAAAGTTCAAGAAAGAAAAGAACCGTGGCAAGATAATCAAGTAAACACAAGGCAGGAATAAGCTCCTGCCTTTTATATTGCATTCAAAAGAGGCTCCCATAACGGGAGCCTCTTTCAGTTTATCCTATTATTACTTCTTATCCTCGTCCTTATCCTTGCGACGCTTGCCACACGCAAACATCAGGATTCCCGAAGCACCAGCTGCTGCAAGTGCCATAGCTGCGGGAGAAGCAACGCCTGTGCTGGGGTTGAAGCCGCCGTCAGCACTTCCTGCGAGCGGAACGTTGAAGTCATCGAACGGTACGGGCGCATCGTCGATATTGAAATCAGGCTGATCGCCGAGCGGTATAGAAGGATCTTCAAACTCAGCTACGGGCGGGATCTCATCGGGAACGATATCATCGTCGATATCATCATCGACGGGGTCTGTGTTGTCAACAGGATCATCAATATCATCAGCAGGATCACTGAGATCGTCATTATCGTCGTCAGCGGGATCTGCAGGGTCGCTGTCGCCATCGTTATCATCAACAGCAGGGTCAGCGGGATCGCTGCCATTGTCATTGCCGTCATCTGCAGGATCAGAGGGATCTGCAGGGTCTGTAGGATCAGAAGGATCTGCAGGAACAGAGGGAGCAGCAGGTGTAGTAGGTGTGCCTGTGATCGTGCCACTGCCGCTGTTGCCACCATTGTCACCCGAAGGCTTATCCTCGTCTACATCACCTGTACCAGTATCGGAGCTACCGTTTTCGGGATTGCTGTCATCGGCATTATCGCCATCAGCGGAATCATCGTCGACATCAGAATCATCAGATGTATCATCGCCGTCTGTGGTGTCGTCGCCAGTTGTGTCGTCACCAGTGGTGTCATCACCTGTGTTGTCATCGCCAGTGTTGTCATCACCAGTGTTGTCATCGCCTGTTACGTCATCACCTGTGGTGTCATCGCCAGTGTTGTCGTCGCCGGTTGTATCGTCACCAGTTGTGTCGTCACCAGTGGTGTCATCACCTGTGTTGTCATCGCCAGTGTTGTCGTCGCCTGTGGTGTCATC
>JAZNWG010000259.1:0-2199 GCA_045593225.1 Oscillospiraceae bacterium | reverse complement strand
TGCAAAGAGCGTTCCAGACAATACGCGAGCTTATATACAACAAGGACGAGGAAAAGCGTGGAAGAATGCTTGCAGACTTCGCCGAGCTCAACAAAACAGGTGTTGAAGCTGCAAAAGCTCTGTATGAGAGCGGTTTTTTCAGCGGCAAGACCCTGTACGATATCACAGCAGAAGAGGTTTTTGACGAGCTTATGAATAAATTCTGACGATAATATGCAAAAAAATCCGAGGTGTACCCTCGGATTTTTTCGTTTTTTGGAATATATGATAATTTTCCATGCATAATTTCTACCACCCGACTTGCAGAACAGGTGTTGATTTTTCTTTGAAAATAGTGTATAATTAAATTGTATTTTTTAGTTCCAAGGCTATCAAACGAAGAAAGGAGAATAAGCATGAACTATTCAGAAATCACACCCTACATTGAGGATCTTGCAAGGCTGTCGAGCGAAAACAACCATATCGAGCCCGAGCAGTATGTAAAGCATAATGTTTACCGCGGTCTTCGTGATATTAACGGAAACGGCGTTGTAACAGGTCTTACCGAGATATCGCGTATCAAGGCAAAGGATCATGACGAAAACGGCAACGAGATCACCTGCGACGGTCAGCTCTACTACCGCGGAATAAATGTCCGCGATATCGTAGCAGGCTTCCGCAAGGATAAGCGCTTCGGTTTTGAGGAGATCACATATCTGCTGCTTTTCTCCGAGCTTCCCAATGAACAGCAGCTTTCGGATTTCAGAAAGGCACTTGCTTCCTACCGCACGCTGCCGCCCTCTTTTGTAAGAGATATGATACTCAAGGCTCCCGGCAAGGATATGATGAATATCCTGTCCAGAAGCGTGCTGGCGCTGTATTCCTATGACGAAGCGCCCGATGATATCTCTATCCCTAACGTTCTTCGTCAGAGCATGCAGCTGATATCCATGTTCCCGCTGCTGGCTGTATACAGCTATCACTCCTATCAGCACTATCACCACGGCAAGAGCCTGTTTATCCACCACCCCAAGCCCGAGCACTCCACTGCAGAAACTATCCTCAGCCTGCTTCGTGAGAACGGCGAGTATTCGCCCCTCGAGGCTGAGATACTCGATCTTGCGCTGGTGCTTCATGCAGAGCACGGCGGCGGTAACAACTCCACATTCACAACTCACGTTGTTACTTCCTCGGGTACGGATACCTATTCCTCTGTTGCGGCGGCTCTCGGCTCGCTGAAGGGTCCGCGTCACGGTGGCGCCAACATCAAGGTAGTTCGCATGTTTGAGGACATGAAGCAGTCCATCAACGTCAAGGACAAGGACGCTATCCGCGACTACCTAAACAAGCTGCTTAACAAGGAGGCCTTTGACAAGGCAGGTCTTATCTACGGCATGGGTCACGCGATCTACTCGAAGTCTGATCCCAGAAGCGATATTTTAAAGGGCTGCGCAAAGGACCTTGCCATCGAAAAGGGCTTTGAAGAGGAGTTTGCGCTGTACGAAACAGTGGCAGAGATGGCTCCCGATATCATCTCGGGCAAGCGCAAGATGTACAAGGGCGTAAGCCCCAACGTGGACTTCTATTCGGGTCTTATCTACCGTATGCTGGATCTCCCCTGCGAGCTGTTCACGCCTATTTTTGCGGTTGCAAGGATTTCGGGCTGGAGCGCTCACCGTATCGAGGAGATACAGAACGCAGGCAAGATAATCCGTCCGCAGTATGTAAGCGTTATCCCCGAGAGAGGCTATACTGATATGGCTGACAGATAAATCATATATGGCGGAGCGAAAGCTCCGCCATTTCTATTTATATAGGTTTAATATCGGAATGTTTTTTCTTTCTGCCATTCGCACCGTCTGCCCTGTTCCGCTTCTGAAATTTCTTATATCATAATAGCACACGCATATATCCGCATTATCTACAAGGCGCCGGTTACGTTCTTTCATACAGCCATGGTAATACTGTTCACCGATATACACTACACTATCAGCATAACATAAAATTCTGTAAAATTGTAGTTTCTGCTGCTTATTCCATTTAAAGCACTGCTGCTCTACGGCACACGGAAGTATCAGATTAAGCGTAATATCAGGATATCTTTTACGCAAGATGCATACCGTATATGAACACATCATATCCCAGCCTATTGCACCGCCTGAGTAAAAGTTTGTTACACCATTTTCAATAAGCCTACACAGCACATCTTCTAGCTCAATA
>JAZNWG010000258.1:0-11806 GCA_045593225.1 Oscillospiraceae bacterium | reverse complement strand
AGTTGTATCGTCACCTGTGGTGTCATCGCCAGTTGTATCGTCACCAGTTGTGTCGTCACCAGTGGTGTCATCACCTGTGGTGTCATCGCCAGTGTTGTCGTCGCCAGTGTTGTCATCGCCTGTGTTGTCGTCGCCTGTGTTGTCGTCGCCGTCAGCGGAATCATCATCTACATCAGAATCATCGCCATCATCTGTGGTATCGTCACCCTCTGTGCCGTCCTCAGTTGTATCCTCACCGTCAGTTGTATCATCAGTTGTATCATCATCGGGCGTATTATCTACGATGCTGTCATTGATCAGGCCATCGTCAATAGCGTCCTCAACAGTATCCTCACCATCAAATGTAGTGCCGCCGAACTGGTTCGAACCATAATAATTGTTGCAGATCAACTGACCCTCGAAATGGGGATGACCACTCCAGCTGTAACCGTAAACTGTTGCCTGTGTAGCCAGCACGTTACCACAGCTGTTATCAATATTTACTGTTTCAGCGTCGGGAATATTGAACAGGATATTGCTGTTCTCTATCTTGTCGCCGCCGAGCGCTGTACCGTCATCACCGTAATATGCACCCCAGGGGTTAGAGAGATTTACACTGCCTGTACCTGTGATATTGATAAGTACCTTAGAGCCTGTGGGAACATTGAATCTCATTCCCGCAGCGCCCCAGCCGCCTAATGTTAACCAGTTGTACTGCTCAACGGAAATATTGAACACATTAAGGTTAGGATCAGAACCGTTGAACTGAACATAGCCCCAGGAATTATTTATAGTACCGTTGCTCTCGATATTGGCAAGGTTGTCAGAAAGTGCCTTGAGGTTGTTGAACTCGGAATCGAAATCGATGGGATCTGTTACATTGACAGGATTCAGGAACGAGCCTGATACGATATCTCCGCCTACAACGACATTATTCGCAGAATAGCTGTCAGGTACGGAAACATTACCGCCTGCTGCAAAGTTACCTGTTGTATCGGCACCGTTTACAGAAAAATCGCCCTTTACAAATACATTATAATTTCCTGCAACACCAAGAATACCATCACCTGTGGAAATGGTATCAACATTGTTATTGCCGGTAGTATCAAGGGCAACATCCTCTGCTGCTGCGGACAAAGACATGGCCTGTGCCGCGATGATGGACACCGCACACGCCATTCCTATGCCGAATTTTCTCCTTCTGTACTCTTTATTACTCATAAGACATCTTCCTTTCAATATCAAAGAAATATGTAGGATATACTTTTATTTTCGGGCATAGCTATAGCTATAGCTATCTAACGTAA
Organism: Oscillospiraceae bacterium; assembly: GCA_045593225.1. Taxonomy (GTDB): domain Bacteria; phylum Bacillota; class Clostridia; order Oscillospirales; family Ruminococcaceae; genus CAG-115. The sequence goes on along the minus strand of JAZNWG010000258.1, from coordinate 10,520 downwards.
TTATACCAAATATTTCGACAGCTGTCAAGTAAAAGAAAGCTGTCAAACAGACGAATGTCGTTTATTTGACAGCTTTTGGTTTGGTTAAATTGCACAATGCTTCAATGTAATCAGTTTGCACCGAGCCTCTTACGCATTATTTCGGGGTGGTAAGCGTACTCTACAGCGGTATCTGCAGTGATCCTGCCACTCTTGTAAAGCTCAGCGATACAGTTATCCATAGTCTGCATTCCTGCTGTTGACTGGATAATAGTGTCGATCTGATGAGTCTTTTCCTCGCGGATCATTGTGCGAATTGCACTATTGGTGGTCATTATCTCGAAAGCAGGGATAAGCTTGCCCTCGACAGATGGCAGAAGCTGCTGCGAAACAACGCCCTTCAGCGTCATGGAGAGCTGTATCCTTATCTGATGCTGCTGATTTATCGGGAACACGTCGATGATACGGTCAATAGTGCTTGCGGCACCCAGCGTATGCAGCGTGGAGAGCACCAGTTGTCCTGTTTCAGCGGCAGTCATAGCAACGCTTATCGTTTCGTAATCACGCATCTCGCCGAGGAAAATGACATCGGGGGACTGTCTCAGTGCCGAGCGCAGCGCATCAAGATAATTCTGCGTGTCGAGGTTTATCTCACGCTGGCTTATGATGCTCTTGTCATGGCGATGCAGGAACTCAATAGGATCTTCTATCGTGATTATATGGCTCTTCTGTGTGCGGTTGATGCGGTCGATGATGCACGCAAGCGTTGTGGACTTACCGCTACCTGCCGCACCTGTTACAAGCACGATACCGCCCCTGCACTTGCCAAACTCAATTATCCCCTCGGGAATACCGAGCTTGTCAGCCTCAGGCAGCTCGAACGGTACAAATCTCAGCACCGCAGCATAAGAGCCGCGCTGCTTATAGATATTGGCTCTGAAACGGCCTACACCGCGAAGCGAAAACGAAAAGTCAAGCTCGCGCTCGGGAAGCTTGCCATTTTCAAGCTCCATATATGCCAGTGAAAGTATCTCGCGCACCATCTTTTCAGTATCCATAACGGAAAGTGGCTGCTCGCCGTAGTGCATTATCTCACCGTTTGCCTTATAGCTCAGCCTTGCGCCGCTTACTATAAATATATCCGAAGCGTCATTTTCAACAAGCTCGGTCAGAACATTCGATAACTCCATACTTTATATCCTCACATTCCAAATAATGCTCCGCCGTCCCATACATCGGGAGGGTCTGCGCTGCCGATATCATCGGAAGCGGTGGTCTTCCAGCGCTCTATGCTGTAACGTCTGCCGTCAACAGCTTTTGAATAGAACTTAGCCTGCACATCAAGGCTTAACCTGTCATTTACAGGCTCCGAAAAGGACACCTTAAAGCCGTCGGGGAGCTTCTGCAGCGTTATGCCGCCTATCTCATCGCAGTAAGCAGTGAACTCGTCATCGAAAAAGCCGCCCTGAAGCTCGCTTTGCATTGCGCCGAGCGAAGCACCGTCGATAGCGCAGAGCTTTTCCTTTGCCCTGCTGTCTGCGGCATAGAACTCGGTAGTAAAAGTGCTGTTCTTTTCGTTCAGCATGTCATTTGCACTTGCCGCCTGATAGGACAGCACCGAAAGCACAGTAAGGCATATCACCGTGAACAGCATTACAAGCGATACATAGCCTATTCCAAGTCCGTTGAAGCGCGTGTTGTTGTTTTTACTCATACCGCACCTCCTACATTTCAAGCGGGACATACGCCTTGCAGGTCAGCGAATAAAGCTCCGTTTCGCCTGCTGTGAACGCTATATCCAGCTGCGACAGCCTGCCTGCGGCAGTATCGCCCAGCACGGTCTCCTGCATGGTGAGCTGTACCGCCCCGCTTTCGGCAGGAGAAAGCTCATCGTCCAGCACCAGCGTCAGCTCATCACCACTGACGCCATCAACTCCAAGAGTCATATATACGCTGCGCGAAAGGTTGCCGCTGACGGAATACACCTCTGCAAGCGACTGAGCGCAGATTATCGACTTTTCGGTAAGCGCCGCGGTCTTTTGCTTGTTGTCCGCTGCCGCGAACACTCTGAGCATTATCACAGCCGAGATGCTGAAAAACAGCAGCGCTATGAGAAGCTCTATAAAAAACAGGTTTGCACGACGTACCTGTACCTTTTGTTTCTCCACGCGAAGCTCACCCTTTCCGCACCATTGCTGTCGTTTCGTCCGCACCGCGGGTAACTGTTATCTCGTAGAGCCCATCAAACTCAGTTATCGCGAGCTCGTCAAGGCTGAATATCACATCGCCGCCGTCAGCTGTTATTTCAGCATTGGCGGAAACTGTCTTTTCGTAAAGGCTGCCGCTTTCAGCATAGATAATGCATCTGATACCGCCGTCGGTAAGCACCATTCCGCTGCCATCGTTTATTATCTCAACGCTCTCGCCCGAGCGTATCTTGTTCGTTATGTAGCGTATCGACGCTGCCGAGCCATAGGTGCTGTCATGATCCTCCTGTATGCGGCTGTAAACTCCTGCGCCCGCGCCGATTATGACCAGCGAGCACACCGCAAAAAGCAGGAAAAGCAGCAAGCCTGCAACGGTATTCAGCATTCCCGCCGAGCCTGTTCTCTTAAAAAAGCCCATTGCGTTACCCCTTTTCTACTACCCTGACAACAGGGCGGATATTAGCCGCGAAGCACTCGTAATGCACGATGTAACGCTCGCTGTCGTAGCTTATTCCGTAATTTTCGGTGAGGTATTCAAGGCTCTGCGGATACACGCCCTCTATCGAATAGCAAAGCGTCACCGCGTCCTCGACAGTGCGCTCCACCGCCGCAAGCCTCTGGCTTTCGGCTGCGCTGTCGGTGTTGTTGAGCGCCGTCACGAACCATATCACCGCGACAGCAAATATCAGCACCGCACCGGCTGTTACCAGCACCTGCCTTATCGTATGAGATCTCATAAGCCCTCCAATTTATCCGAGCGCTGTCATTATGTTCATCAGCGGAAGCATTACAGTAAGCAGCACAGAGCCGATCATGAGCGCCATTATGACAACTATCACAGGCTCTACAAAGGAGATTATAGCCGCCGCTGTCTTCTGCGCTTCCTCGCCACAGCGCTGGCTTATCTTTCTCCACATGGTGTCGAAGGAGCCTGATGTGTACGCTATCTTCAGCGAGCGAGAATAGGTCTTCGGGAGCAGCCCGGAATCACCGATAGCGTCAGCGAACACCTCGCCCTTCTGCACTCTGTCAAGACAATCAGCTATGCGTGCGCCGAGCCTTTTGTTTGTATTAAGACCCGCTGCGTACTCCAGCGCGTCCTCTGCATCTATGCCTGCGGTTATCATCATGCTCATCGCGTCTGTAAGCTTTGCAAGCGCGAAGCTCATGGAAAGCTTAGATGTCAGCGGAAATACCGCGAAGAACGACACAGCCGCCTTTCTGAGCGCGGGGATAAGCACTATTGCGGTCACGATCACGATGATCGCGAGCAGCACGATCAGAACTATCGTTCCTGCTGTGCTTGCAATGCCTACCGTATCGTTTACGACTGCGCCTGTGCCCGCGTCAAAGCTTGCAAAGATATCCGAGAACATCGGGATTATCTTCACCACCAGCACTATAACTACCACCGCCATCATGATGAACAGCATTATCGGGTGGAATACCGAAAATCTTATGGTACGCTGCATATCGGCGCGGTTTTCGTAATACTCGGACATGCCCTTGAGCACATCATCAAGACGACCCGACATCTCGCCTATCTCGACCATTTTCACAGCGTAGTCCGGGAACACCCTGCTCTCAGCCATTGCTGTATGCAGCGGTTTTCCGTCGCTGATTATCTCTGAAAGAAAAGTGCAAACATCTCTGATATTCCTGTCATCAATATCATCTGCTATCATATCAAGTCCGTCGTCGATCTGCATTCCTGCGTTTACCATCAGCCACAGCTGCTCGCAGAAATACGCCGTCTGCTCGTTATTCAGTTTTTTAAGCTTAGCCATGATCCTACCTCGCTTTATCAATATCTGTATATTGCCGCATAATTTCCGCTGTCCATTATATACGCGGCAATTCTCGGTTTATCGGGTGTATTTGCATAGAATGTGGAATCCACGATATTATAGCCCTTTAGCTTCAGCAGAAGCTCCGTCGATATCCAGCCTGTTTCGGTGGTGTACACCTCGTTCCAGGCATGGTAGATATTTTCCTTCGCATAGCCAATGACCAGCCTCGAGGGTATTCCCTGCGATCTCAGCATTGCGGCAAACAGCGACGCGTAGTCGAAGCATATTCCCTTCTTTCTCGCAAGAACGCTGTCGGGATCGGGAACATAGACACCTATCGAGCCGTTTGAGACCTTGTCTGCAAGGTCGTAGTCGTATGTTATATTCGTGGTAATATATCCGAATATCGCAGCTATCTTCTCTATCGTATCGTCAACGCCTGCGCACACCTCGGCAGCCTTGTATACGCAATCCGAGCCCTGCTCGTACATCACATATCGGTTAGGGTAGGTATAGGGCACTACATCGTCCGCTATAGTGGCGGTGACGGTGATGTTTATCACCTCGGAATACATCTTGCCCTCAAGCTGCTCGTACAGCTGGATATTGTAATCGCCGCTGCCCTCGGTAAGCGGATAATACTCGAATGCACCGTCCACATTGAGATCATGGTCGTTCACCACGTCACCGCAGATTATCCTTAGCTTTGCACGAGCGGACGCGCCGCTGTACCTTGCCGAGATATAGCCCTGCGAGATGTTGCTGTAATCAACAACTGCGTTTTCCTCTATCTGCGCGCCTGTCATGGGCGAGGTCGCAGCCTTTATCACGGGCACCACCACGGGAGCCGCAGGCTTCGGCGGTGCTGTTGTGGCAGGGGTCGTTGCCGCTGTTGTAGTCGTTACGACCGTTGTCACGACAGGCTCGACCGTTTCGACTGTCTCAACAGTTTCCGCTTCGGTCGTCGCTTCCTCGCTTTCTATCGTCGGCTCGGAAACCTCGACAGGAGCAAGCGTTGTGGTAGTTTTTTCGGTCGTTGTCGCCGTTGTGGTAGTCGCAGATGTCGTTGTCTGCGTTGCAGAAGTCGTCGTGCTCGTCGTTGTCGCGGAAGTCTGAGCCTTGCTCTCCTGCGTGGTATCGGAGCAGGCGGTACACAGCATGACTGCCGCCATAAGCAGCAATACAGCCTTGCCTGCAAGCTTATTCATCACTCCGTCTGCCCCTCCTTTCATAGTCAGATCATTTCCTGCCAAGCCGCAGATCCCTGAACACCATGTATCGCTCATCGACCTGATCGTACAGCTTCTTGCTGTAGCCTGACATTATGTGGGTCATGTGCTCGGCAGCCTGACGGTAGAACTCCGCCTCGTAGCGGGCAATGTCAGCGCCGCCATGGTGGCTGTCCGAAGCATAATACCTCTTTGCTACGTCAATAACATAGCAATCAGTGAATTTGATAAACATATCCTCGCACACCGAGATGAACCTGCGCTTGAACTGGAGCTTGGGATCCTCGGGCAGCTTCTGCAGCCTGTTTTCGGTGTCGATATAATCCTGCTTCAGGTCAACACGGACGAGAATTATATTTCCGCCGTAGCGGTAGGAGATATCCTGCGTAAAGCGCATGAGTGCCTCTCGGCAATGGTTGAGATCACGCTTTTCAAACAGATAGCAGGACTCGCACTCGTCCTTTATGCTCTTATAGAACTCGGTGCTGCGGAAGAACTCGTCCACCTCGAAAAGTCCGCCGTTGTACTCATTCATCTCGCAGATGAGATCATAAAAATCCACGACCAGCCATTTTGAGCTGCTTTTGCTGAGCTGGAAAAGTCCGTTGCGCGCAAAGGCATCCTCAGCCGCACGTCTGCGCCAGCTGCTGCCGCCGAAGTCCGCATCGTCCTGAGGTATCTTAACGGACATGAGCGGCTCGTACGAGAGCACGGGATTCTGCATAAAGATGTATTTTCCTGTTTCGGCATAAAGGTCAGCATTAACTATTTCCTTGGAAATATCGCTGCCCCAGATGTCAACGGTGCGATTGGGTAGTCCCGTAAAATACGCGTTCAGCATATCAGGGTCGTCACGAAGCAGCATCACAAGCTCTGCCGACTTTGCCGATACAGGTCCCGAAAGCTGCGCCGACAGGAGCTTTGCCATTACCTTTACGATATTCATATCCTCTCTGAACGCAGGAGCATAGAAATCATAAGGTCGCGAGATATCGCCTGCAAGCACCGCATAGATTATATCTGCAGCATCGCACAGCTTTGCCGCTGCCCTGTCGTCAGAAAAGAAGCCGCGCACCATGTCAAGCCTTGACTCGCCGCATGCCTTCAGCTTCATCAGCCACGTCCTGTACTTCGCAGCAAAGTCCATATTGGTATACGCTATAAGCATGTCAGCCGCGCTGCGCATATCAAGCAGCCAGCGCTGCTTTGCGCCTGTGGTCATGGAATTGTAATATCTCATCACGCGGTCATACCAAAGACCGCTGTCGGGCTCTGTCACATAGCGTCTGCCGCCCTCGATTATCTTCATGGCAGCCTCGGACGCGTCATTGTAATACTCGCGCTCGAAATGAAGCGGGCTTCCGTTTCTTCCGAAATAGCACCTTGCAAGGTCGATAACGCAGGGATCAGTAAGCTCGATGAAATAATCCTCCATTGCCGCCAGTCTTTCATTAAGTGCGTCGCGGCGGCGGATAAGCCTTAATTCGCCGTCAAAAGCCGTCTTTTCGGATATCCGCTGTCTTACAAGGATTATCCTTTCGGGCGGGAATATCTTCAGCAGCTCCTCCGCATAGCTCTTTATGCGCGTTTTCCACAGGCGCTCCTTGAACGGCGGCTTGATGCGCTTGAACTCCTCGCTGCGAATGGTATAGAACGGAGCCTGCAGAAAGCGTGTTGAGCCTGTATACAGCTCTGTTTCGCGCTTGTACAGCACCGCTGTTGCGGCGGTGTAGAAATCCACCGCTATATACTCCGCACCGCAGGTACGGAAGTAATTCATATAGTCCTTTTCAATGTCGATACGCACAGGCTCTGAAACATCGTCCGCAACATAGCCTATACCGTCTGTACCGAGCTGCGACAGTCGCATTGCGGTCTTATGCGTGCAGAAGCGTCCGCCGTAATCAAATATCCTGCCAAGTATTGATGAGCCGCTGAGTGCTATCTCAGGCTTCGGTGAAAACGGGCGGATATCATCGCCTATCTGAGCCGCGATACGCTCCTTGGCCTCGCGCGAGTCGCTGCTGTAAACACGCTGCACAGGAAGCACCCTGACATCGCCGCCCATACCCTCGCACACGCAGGGAATATAGGACACCTTTGCAGAAATGCCGTCATTCCTGCGGCTGAGTACTACTCTCAGCACCGCACTGTCGCGGTTTTCGGGTATCTCGCTGTAGGAGGTAAGAAAATTACCCAGCGAATATGCACAATGCACAGCCCTGCCGTCGCTTGCCGTAATAAGCTCGTACTTCTGCACGATATGCGGGTGCGAGCCAACTATGAGGTCTGCGCCTGCGTCCGCCATAAAACGGCTCTCCTCAAGCTGTACGCTGTTCAGATCTTCTGTATTTATATCGCCCCAGTGCGCGAACACTACTATGTACTCCGCTCCTGCGGCACGTGACCTTCTGATATATTCGGAAAAGCGCTCTCTGCTGTATGCGCCGAAGGCTGCCTCGCCGTCGGACAGCATATTGCAGCCTATAAACGCTACGCGGAAGCCCTTTACTCTATGGAACACAGGGTTCGCCTTCAGCGTGCCGAGGTTATCCATACCAACGCGCGCTATCTCGGCGGCGGTAGCCTTGAGTCCCTTTTCACCGAGACTGCAGCAATGTCCGTTTGATGTTGCAAGCATACCGAACCCCGCGCCCGAAAGTGCAGAAAGCAGCGATGACGGCGCATTGTTGTTCAGCGAGCCGTCCTCATTTCTGGGCTGCTCCAACTCATAGGGCATAGCGTCGCAGCAAGCTGTATTCAGCGCTCCGCAGCAAAGGTCCGCTGACTTCAGCTGCGCTCTGATACGGCTGAAGCACGCACCAAAATCATAGCTGCGCTTTTCGGCTGCGCGCTGCTGGCGCGCGGTGCACATGATATCGCCTGCAAAAAGCATGACAGCGCTTGCATCGGGCTTTGGCTGCTCGCGGTCTACATAGACCTTTGTCACAACGCTCTTACCCTGTGATATCGTTGTTATCTTCGCGCTGCCCTTACCTGTGGCACGCACAAGTCCTCCGTCCACCACAGCAACGTCACTGTTGCTGCTTTTGAAGCTTGCCATGGGAGTTTTATTGCCGCGCTCCCACTTCATATTGGTGTACTCGCCTGTAGAAAGGCAGATGACGTTCTGTGCCTTAAGCTCCTCGGAAACGGGAGTGAAGCTTACTGCCTCGCTGCGCTCGCTCTCTATCTCCTCGCCGTTCTCGTGGCGGAAGGTGCTGATCTCTACAAGGTATTCCCTGCCGTTCACAAAGCCGAAAACGCTCTTTTCCGCAGTCGAAGCATAACGCTTCTTTATGCAGCGCTTAGGCTTATCCGCAGCATAAAAGCGCAGGATATAGCCGCCTGCGTCTTTTATGGAACTCCAGCTGACATCTACCGCACTGTCGCGCGGCGAAGCTGTTACATTCTCGGGAACTGCAAGCTTTTTCGGCACAAAGCACACCTCATTTCTGAATATAAGTATACATACTAGCATTATACCACTTTTGAGCGATAGTTTCAAGTAGTTTTTGGGCAGAAAAAATCACGGGCGGATACAAGCTCCGCCCGTGATGTTATTTAATAAGCCTTTGCCACGCTGAAATCTATAGTCTTCGTGAATGGATTGTAATAGATATCGCTCATATCCTCACCGATGTAGAAATACTCGTTCTTGTAGCACAGCGGTATGAACGCAGCGTCGCTTATAAGCAGCTTTTCAGCCTCGACATAGCGATCGGCGCTGTCGGAAAGCTCCACTTCCCTGCCCGCAAGCTTTAAGAGCTTCTCAAACTCGACATTGAAATAGCCCGAATAGTTCTCGCTGCTGTCGGCCGTGAACGGCTTCAGATAAGCCTCGGGGCTGTTGTAGCCGCCTGTAAGCTCCCTCACTGCTATCTCGTAATCGCCGCTCTGCAAGCGCTTCAAGTAATCCTCCTCGGGAAGCACCTCCACCTTGCAATAAAAGCCGAGCTCCTTCTGCCACTGCTGCATTATGCCCGAAACAGCGTCCTTCATGGTGTCATCGGGGAGTATTATACGCGCGCCGACAAGCTGTTCCTTGTTGATACCGCCCTCTGCAAGCGAATAGAAATATGCTGCCTTTTTCGTATTGTACTCTATCACAGCGCTCTCGCCTGCGTAATCGCGGTAGCTCCGATCAAGCAGCGTCACCTCCTCGGGAACGACTCCGTCTGCAGTCTGATAGTCCGAAAGCGCAGACGAAAGCTCCTCGCGGTCCACAAGGCTCGCAAGAGCGCGGCGGAGATCCGCGTTTGCAAAAAGCTCGTAATCGGTGTTGAAGGTAAGTCCGACAGCTATACTGCTGAAGCTCTCAACTGTGATATCATCGCCCGTGATGAGCGCTGTCTGCTCGTCAGTGACTGCGATACAGCTTGTGACCTCGCTGTTGAAATCATCGACGAAGCGCGACTGGTCAACGATAAAGAAATTAAGTCCGTAGGGATAGACCTTATCTGTTTCGTCCGTCTTGTAGTTCCTGCGCAGGATAATGTGGTTGTTATCAGTAGGCGTGTAGGCCTCGTAGTCCCATGTACGGATATAGAACGCACCGTTAGAGGGGGTAGTATCCGCGGAAAGTCCGTACTTTCCCTTTACATGCAGAAAATACTCCTCGTTGCAGGGCATAGCAGGCGTTTTGGTCAGCAGTGTCGGAAACTGCGGATTTGGATAGGTGAGCGTGATCTGCAGCTCGAAGTCACCCAGCGCCTTTACGCCTATCTGTGTGACATCGGGAATAAGTCCGCGGTTTACCTGCTCGGAATTCTTTATGCAATAATACTCCGATGCACGCGCCGCTCTTGTATTAGGGTCGAACAGACGCTGAAAGCCGAAAACGAAGTCGTGCGCAGTACACTGAGCCTCAAACTCGCCGCCGCTGTCTATCCAATAGATATCCTCGCGCAGCTTGAACGTATACACAAAACCGTCCTCGGAAACGATATAGTCCTCCGCAACGCCCTCGGAAAGGCTTCCGTCAGGCTCTGCTGTGAGAAGCCCCTTATACATACAAGCTATCAGCAGGTCGGAATTTGCGTCGTTTGCGGTCTGCGGGTCAAGACTGCCGGGGTTGTAGGAAATATCATATTTGAATGTGCCGCCGCTGCCGTCATCTTCGCGGCAGGCGGTATATGTTAAAAGCGAGCAGCACAGCAGCGCTGCCGCTATAATGCGCTTAAAAAGATTCAACTGTTTCTCCTTTTGCGACAAAGATCGCTGTTTTTCTCACAATTGATATTGTATCACAGCTGCGCTCAGATTTCAACCTCTGTCACGCAGTTTTCAGCAAGACTTTTCTGAACGTCTACAAT
>JAZNWG010000257.1:0-2236 GCA_045593225.1 Oscillospiraceae bacterium | reverse complement strand
GCTTGGCCTCCGACTTTCGCAGGTGGAGCCGTAACCGCAGATCTCAGCATAGATCTTAGCGCCGCGAGCCTTTGCATGCTCGTATTCCTCAAGTACAAGAATACCGCAGCCGTCACCGAGAACAAATCCGCTTCTCTCGCCGTCAAAGGGAGTGGAGGCTCTGTCAACGTCCTGAGAACGTGTGATAGCGTGCATATTGTTGAATGCAGCGTAGCAGAAGCCGATATCGCTGTGCTCTGTGCCGCCTGCAACAGCAGCGTCAAGATAGCCGTGCTTTATGGAACGGAACGCCTCGCCTATCGCCTGTGTACCCGAAGCGCAGGCTGTTGTAACGCAGAAATTGCTGCCCTTGAAGCCTGTGCGGATAGCTACGATGCCTGCGGGCATGTTTGCGATCATCTTTGTGATGGTGAATACGGACACCTTCTTGTTGCCCTTGTTGTGGTAGGTCAGTATCTCGTCCTGTGTAGTCTCAATACCGCCGATACCGCTGCCGATGATAGTGCCTACGCGGAAGGGATCGAGATCCTTGAAATCTGTTCCTGCGTCCTTCAGAGCATTCAGAGCCGCGTAAACGGCGTACTGAACGATAACGTCGTTTCTGCGAAGCTCCTTCTTGTCAAAATACTCGGACGCGTCAAAGTTCTTTACCTTTGCTACAACGCCAAGCGTCTCGGGATCCTGCTCACCGAACCAGGGCTGAAGCTCAAAGCCGTGGTTTCCTGCGATAAGATTATCCCACAGCTCTTCAACTGTGTTGCCGCAGGGGGTAACTGCGCCAAGTCCTGTGATTACTACTCGTCTTTCCATTAAATGAAAATCCTCCGATATATAGAATGAAATTGATTGCTGAATTGATTTTTATTTCACGGACACGGCGAGCCGTGTCCCTACGGATTGTCCATACTGCGTTTGCCGCCTCTCTTTCCAAGAATGGGGAGAAGCCGTCATATGCAAGGCATCGACACCGAAGGCGTACTTTGTGTACGTCGAGCGTGTCGATAACGCAGCAGATGGCGGGTTATCGCCATTCTTACATGCTGAGGCCGCCGCTTATTTCAACTACCTGTCCTGTTACATAGGACGCATCATCGCTGCAAAGGAACGAAACAACGCCAGCAACCTCCTCGGGCTGGCCGTAGCGCTTCATTGCGATCATCTGCAGCATAGCAGCCTTCTGCTCATCTGTCAGCTTGTCTGTCATGGGAGTCTGGATAAAGCCGGGAGCAACTGCGTTGCAGGTGATACCGCGGCTGCCGAGCTCCTTGGCTGTGGTCTTTGTCATGGCAATAACAGCACCCTTGGAAGCGGAATAGTTGATCTGACCGGGGTTGCCGTAAAGACCTGCTACGGAAGCAAGGTTCACGATCCTGCCGCTCTTCTGGCGCATCATAACAGCACCACAGAGCTTTGTCATGTTGAATACAGACTTCTGGTTGATCCTGATAACGAGATCGTAGATCTCCTCGTCCATGCGCACCATCAGGCCATCGCGTGTGATACCTGCGTTGTTTACGAGAATGTCGATAGAGCCGAATTCTTCCTTGGCCCACTTTACCATAGCCTCGCACTGTGCGTAGTCGGAAACGTCCGCAGCGTAGCACTCTGCCTTAACGCCGAAAGCACGGCAGGTCTCTGCTACCTCTGCACCCGCTGTGTCGAGCACCTCCTGTGAAACGTCGTTGATTACGATATTGCAGCCATCCTTGGCAAGACGCTTTGCAATAGCTGCGCCGATACCGCGGCTGGAGCCTGTGATTATCGCTGTTTTAGCCATTTTTTTGTTCCTTTCTTATGTCAGTTTAATTAAATGTCCATGAGTATCGCGCCATAGGTAAGTCCCGCGCCGAAGCCGACGAAGCACACCTTCATGCCGCTGTGAAGCCTGCCTTCCTTCTTCAGCTCGTCAAGAGCAAGAGGAATGCAAGCGCTGGAAACATTGCCGAACTTGTGGATATTCTTGAACACCTTGTCAGGAGATACGCCGAGCATCTCGGTCGCCTTGTCGATGATGCGGAGATTTGCCTGATGAGGAATAACAAGGTCGATCTCATCAGCTGTGCAGCCTGCCTTGTCCAAGACAGTACGCACTGCGTTGTTCATCGCGTTTACCGCAAACTTATACACAGCGTGTCCGTCGGACTGCAGGAAGTGCTGCTTGCTCTCTGTATCGAAGCGGTTCTCGTAGAACTCGTTGATATCGCCGTGCCAAGGACAGTTGGACTGATAGTTCACC
>JAZNWG010000256.1:0-20608 GCA_045593225.1 Oscillospiraceae bacterium | reverse complement strand
GGCAGTAAACCCGACGCTTGTAGTTATAGCGTTATCAATCCTGTTTTCGTTGCGCGATGTTTCTTTATCTTTTTTCTTTTTTTTACCAAACCCGAACATTTTCAAATACTCCTCTGTATATTATCCTAGGATAAGCGCATTGATGGAATTCTGAAAAACCAAATAATCCAAAAGGATCTTTTCACAACGATCGGCGAAATCGCCAGAAAGCCCAAAACCCTGCACAAGCGATAATATCATCTCTCGCTCATGTTGATCATAGTTGTTATCGACCATGCAAAGTCCTATTGCTTCAAATACGATTATACGCTTATTATGTTCACTTACACATGCTTTCATATCTTCAATAACACTTTCAACAGGGCGATCAGGCTTTTTATCCTCGAAATCGCACTGCATCTCGCTACAGTACATCTGCATCATTGATTTTTCAGCGTCGCTGTAATCATCATCAGCAGAAGCCAAATAAAAAGCAAAATCAAGAAAAAGTTTCTTTTCCTTGTCATTAAGCATTGATAAATACATTTTAATATCCTCCGTATCAGTTATTATTTTGTTTTCTTTTTAGGCTATTACAAGCCTCATAATTAATGCGATAATATTCTTCTAATGTCATGACAGACGAAAAATTCATCTCATACATTCTATCAACATTACATATATCGGGACGCATCCAATAAATGCTACATAGTCGACTATTTTCGTCATAATACATACAGATACCGTCACCTCTGTCCAGAAAAGCATATAATTCATTGCTTCCTATGCTCCTACAACATAGACCACATTTATCACAGTAAAACATCATATTCTCCTTTTATGTATACTGTATCAATACGAGAATCAATCTGTTGATACAATAATTATATCACATTACCAACAAATAGTCAAGGTTATTGTTGATACAATTTATCGATTTTTACCAACGTTTCGCATACAAACAATTATTTTGAAACAACAACACAGTTTCTTAAACATATAATGAACCGTCGAAAAAGGTCACACTTTGGTCACACCTGAGTTTACGGACACGTTTTATGAACGATTTCTGACAACACGATCACAACAAAAAACGGCTCTGTTATGCGATTTTTCATCGTCACAACAGAGCCGTTCCCTGAGTTACATTTCTACGAACCAAGGGGTCAGGGGTTCGAATCCCTTCTGGCGTGCCACATATTCAAAAGCTCCACTTATAAGAGTGGAGCTTTTATATTACAAACGCTCGGCTTACCCTTATGGCAAGCCGTTTCTTCTTTTCAAAACCGCTCGCATTTGTATGAAGATCAGGAAATATACAGATTTCTTGTATTTTATTGCAAAACACTTGATATTTTATAGGCAATATAGTATACTGGTATAAGCAACAACAAAGCGGTTTTCGGACTTCAACGCCAAAGCTTCCGAAAAGCTGCACTATAAAAATATGACAGACTTTTTCAGCACGAGATATAAATATTCAATTTTTTTGAAGAACCGAGGTAAGTTCGATGATCGGAAAATATAAAATCATAGCTCTTTGCACCTGTCGCATCCAGGATAAAGAAAGTCACAATTTTATATCCGCACTTGAAAAAATGCTTGATAAAATGGACTGCAGAATGATCGTATATAACTGCTGTTCCTGTATCAGGAAAGGAAAAGAGGACACTGACGCCAAGCTCTCGGTCTTCGGGCTTATCGACCCTTCATATGTTGACGCAGTTATCCTTCAGGCTGACCGCTTCAGCAACACCGCCGTATGCAAAAGAATAATAGACACAACGACATCTATGGGATTACCTATAGTAGTTCTTGGTGAAGAGTTTGAAAACTGTATAAGCATAACATATAAGCACCAGACAGGCTTCGCACAGACCGTATCTCACCTTATCAAAGACCATGGTATCACCGACCTGCATATGATAGCAGGGCTAAGGAATAACATTTACTCTGAAGAAAGGATCGAGACCTTTAAGGAAGTCCTCGCGGAAAACGATATTCCTTTCAACGACAATATGATAAGCTACGGTGATTTCTGGCCGCAGCCCGCCGAAGAAGCAGTAAAAATACTTATCGAGGAAGACCGTCTGCCAAGAGGTATAGTCTGCGCTAACGATAATATGGCTATTGCAGTAGTAGCTCTTCTCAACAAGCTCGGAATTTCCGTTCCGGAGCGCGTTGCGGTTACGGGATTTGACTGCATTGATGCAATTTACAGCGCAGAACCCACCATAACCTCAGCTTACATAAGCCCCGAGGTCAGTGCAAAAGCCGTATATGACGCTATTTCGGATATCTTCTCCGATACAAGATCTTCTGGAGTTGTCGATCTGCCGTCGGCTATGGTTGCAAATGAATCCTGCGGTTGTACAAGCGTATTCAAGACCAACGCTACCACTGCCCTTTCCGAACAGCACAGCAGATTCTGCCTTTTCCAAGACGAGAATATCGATCTCTCGGAGATCGGTGCAAGAATACAGAAATGCACAGACTTCGACGAGGTGGTTTCCATAATGAACAAAAGCGGACTTATGTATTCCATGAGCTGTCTGCTGAAAGCAGAATGTGTCGACGAGAAGACCGACCTTAATGCAATGTCCTCGGACGGCTTCGGAGACGAGCTTTTTCTCCTCTACGACAGCGATCTTATAGAACAGCAGAGATCCCACGGCGAAGAATTTATCCCACGCTATATTTCTGCTTCTGACCTTAATACAGACCTCGGCAGTTACACACAGAACGGTTATAGCATTATTATCTCATCACTCTATTATTTCGATGTTCCGATGGGATTTGTATGCTTCCATTTCAAAGAAAAGATGTTCAGCAACTATTACAGGATACCACAGATAGTAACAGCTCTAAACAACGCGCTCGGTGGTATGATAAATCTCCGCCACACCAAGTATCTTATCAGGCAGATCGACGAAATGTACCGTAACGACCCTCTTACAGGGCTTTACAACCGAAGAGGATTCTGTATCGAATACGACAAGTTTCTCGAAAACAATAAGGACGCATCGTTATCGGTAGTTATGTGTGACCTCGACGGACTTAAGGGAATAAACGACAACTTCGGGCATGAAGAAGGCGATATCGCGATACATACGGTAGCCTGTGCATTAAGACACGCAAGCGGTGACAGCGCTATATGGACGCGAATGGGCGGGGACGAAATGCTCGCGGTTTATGTCTATACCAAAGGAAGCGACGCAAAGTTCCGCTCTGAATTCAACGATTATCTTGACAAATTCAACCGCACCTCGAACAAGAACTTTACCGTCGCGGCGAGCGTAGGCATTTACCACACAAGGCCCGATGAACATTTAAGCTTCGAAGAGCTTATAAAGAGCTCTGACGCGCTTATGTATTCCGAGAAAAAACGCAGAAAACAGCAATTACATTAATTCGAAAAGACCACCTGCTTTTGCAGGTGGTCTTAGCTATTTATGCATATATAGAAGCGCAGTATTTCTCCGCCTGAACATTCCACATTTCGGAATAGGTGCCCTTATTGGCAAGAAGCTCGCTATGCGTTCCGCTTTCAGCAATACTGCCGTTTTGAAGCAGGATTATGCGGTCAGCGTCCTTTGTGGTAGAAAGACGGTGGGAAATGAGTATGACCGCCTGATTCTCCGCATTCCGGAGCATGCTCTTGTTGAGTCTGTACTCCGCGATCGGGTCAAGGGCTGAGCTTGGCTCGTCAAGGATAGCAATAGGCATATCACGCATGAGCATTCTTGCAATTGCCGCTTTCTGACCCTCACCGCCTGAAAGCATCGTTCCTTCCTCGGAAAACTCCTTGGTAAGTTCGGTGTCAATGCCCTTTTCAAGCGTTGAAAGCTTACTGCCGAAGTCCGCTCTTTTCAGAGCCTCAATGATCTTCTCACTGTCCTCTTCCGTAACAAAATCCGTTTTTACGTTCTCTGCAAGGGAAGCACCGTAGATCTGGAAATCCTGGAATACCGCGCCTATCTTCTCGCGGTATGCCTTTGTGTTAAGCTTACGGATATCCACTCCGCCGAAAAGTATCTCGCCCTCTGTTACATCATAAAGGCGCATGATAAGCTTTATCAGCGTGGATTTGCCTGCGCCGTTCTCGCCTACGAGGGCAAGCTTCTCGCCCTTTCGTATAGTCATGCTTACGTTTTTCAGCACATACTTTTCATTGTCTTTATACCTGAAGCTTACGTTGCGCAGCTCAAGCGTACAGTCGTTTTCGGGAACAGGCACCTCACCCTCGCAGCCCTCAATGTTGATTTCGTGATCCATAAAACGACGGAATTTCTCGGCGTACTGACCGACGTTCTGGAAATCAACCAACGCGTAATTCATCTGATCGAGCTGGCTCTTTATCAGGTTAGTTGCATTTTTCAGCGACGCTACCTCGCCAAGCTGAATGGACTTCTTCTCTATCGCAAGGTATGCAAGATATACAGGAACAGCATAGAACTGGCACAGCGTA
Source organism: Oscillospiraceae bacterium (assembly GCA_045593225.1). Lineage (GTDB taxonomy): Bacteria > Bacillota > Clostridia > Oscillospirales > Ruminococcaceae > CAG-115. The sequence continues at coordinate 16,161 of JAZNWG010000256.1, read as the reverse complement.
AACACCGTTATCCAGTTGATGAGCGTAGGCGCGAGTATCTTCAAGGAATAACCCAGCGCCATTTTGCGCTCCTCTGCGATCGCCTCGTCATACTGCTCCATCAGCGCTTCTTCGATGCCTGTAAGCTTTATCTCCTTTGCGTACTCGGGCTGATAAAACACGCGCTTTGAGTAGTCAGCCTTTCTGCCGATACGCTGCTTTTCAAGGTTGTATTCGTACTCAAGCTTGGTAATGATGAATCGGGTTATGATGTTGACGATAAAGCCGATCACAGGGAAGATCGCCACAGTGGGATTGATCGTGATTATCATCGTTCCCGAAACGATCATTGCTACCACGGTGGAAATAATGCTGGCAGCACTCATTATAGCCTTTTTGCACATTTCCTCCGACTGTGAGGCTGCAATAACAAAATCATCGAAATACTCGGGAATGTCATAGCATTTCAGATCCATCAGCTGCGCTTTAGCCATAAGCTCGCGCTGGACCTTGCCCTCAAAGCCTATCATCTTAGTCCAGAAATAGTTTTCTAAGAAACGGAAGATGATCATACGGATAACGTGCAGAGCGAACATTACCGCAAGCACCTTTACAACGCTCAGAATATCAGCGGTCGTTGTGAAGATATTGATTATCTCCATAAGGAGAAAGGTGTCCATAAATGCGCCGATACCCCTGAAAACACATTGGCTTACGATATAGGAAAGAGGCAGCTTTTTATCGTGACGGAGAGCATATTTCACAACATAAAAAACGTTGGAGATAAGCCGTTTCATTTTGATCTTGTCTTTTTTGTTCTCTTTGCTCATGCCGTCACCTCCTCTGCAAGATAATTCTGAGCCTGTAATTTCCACATTTCCGCATACTTACCGTTCAGCTCCATAAGCTCTGCGTGACTGCCCTGCTCGATGACCGTGCCGTTTTCAAACATATAGATGCGGTCTGCGTCGCGGGTTGCGGAAAGACGGTGAGAAATAAAGATGACTGTTTCGCCGTCAGTTGCGGTAAGCATATTTTTATACATATTGTACTCTGCGATAGGGTCAAGGGCTGAGCTTGGCTCGTCAAGTATCACGATATCGGGCTTTCGCGCGAAAACTCGTGCAATGGCGATCTTCTGAGCCTCGCCGCCCGAAAGACCCATGCCGTTTTCGTCAAACTCCTTGGTAACCATGGTGTCGATACCGTTTTCAAGGCTGTCAAGCTTTTCACCGAACTGCGCTTTCCTGAGGGAGTCCTCAACCAGCTGTCTTTCCTCGTCGTTCTTCGGCTTGCGCATTAAAACGTTATGGGATAACGGCAGCGCAAACACCTGAAGATCCTGGAACACCGTACCGAAACGGCGGTGAAGCGACTTCGGCTCGTATTTCGAGGTATCCTCGCCGCTGATCTTTATTGCGCCCTCTGTGGGCTCGTAAAGTCCCATGATGAGCTTGACGAGCGTTGTCTTGCCTGCGCCGTTATGACCGACAATGGCGATCTTTTCCCCCTTGCGGATACTGATGTTTACATCATGCAAAGTCGCCTTTTCCGCGCCCTCGTAGGTGAAGCTCATATCCTTTATCTCGATATCGGAGAGATCCTTCGCCTTTATAAGCTCGTCAGCGCTTGTCTTAGGCTCATAGGAAAGGAACTCGCGCAGATTTGATACAAATGCACTCTCCTTTGCAAGGGAAACGATAAGCTCAACAGCGTCAGATGTGCGCCACGAAAGCGTGGACAGCGCAGGTATCATCGCTACATAAGCGGCAGTCTGCGCCTCGCCCTCATTCAGCACGAATGCTATGTAGAGATAAGGCAGGATAGTGGACAGAATGTTGTAGATTATCCACTTTAAAGGCTCGATAACGCACAGCTTTCTGCGTATTCTGCGGGTGCGCTCCTCCATTTCCTCGTATGCTTTTTCGTGGCGGGAAAGAAGCAGCTTTCCTATACCGAACAGACGCAGCTCGGCTGCGTATTTCTTTTCGTAGAACACGCGCTTTGCGTAGCCGCCGATACGTCCGTCACGGGTGTTTGACATATCAAGCGAATAGTACAGATCGCCCTCCTTCTTACCGAACAGCATGGATACCACGACCATCGGCACGATAAACAGCAGCAGCCACGGATCAACGTCCGCAACGATGATAGTCGCCGCAACTACCGACGCAATGCCTGCAACGAGGTATGCAGAAAAGTAGAGGATATTGTTTCCGCGCCACTGGCACTCGTTCAGCGCACGGGTGTATTTATCGTAAAAATCGGGGCGCTCAAACTCGGCATACTCCATTGAGATAGACTTGCGAATAACGCGCTTGTAGAAATCCTGATACATCTTCGGCAGAAACTGCTTTTCACAAAGCTGGTGTATCGCCGCTGTGATATGTATTCCGATGTGGCCGATGCACATTGCGCCGACGAATGACGCAAGCGCTGTAAATGGCGTTTTGTTCTCTATCGCAACATATATCCACTCTGTCAGGTATACCGAAAATATCGTCCAGAACACGTTCTCGTTGAATTCCTTTATGAACGTGTAGATGACATAGCCTTTACTTCCCCGCCATAACACCTTCAACATATACATTACATTCGACAGAGAGGAATGCTTTGGTTTTTCTTTTTTCTCTTTCATATGTTCCTCCTTTTCTCAAAAACAAAAAGCGTGCACTTCAAACAGAAATGCACGCTATCAATGCAGACAAAAACACATTACAGAATAATGTGCTTTACGGCAGACAAGAGTTCATTTCTGAATATGAGTATGGTTGATGTACGATAAGTGTGCTTAAACATATTGTCTGCCTCCTTTCAAAAAAATTATGAATTTAGTATAGCACTTCAAACTGTATTTGTCAAGAGTTTCCTTTGATTTTTGATCGAAAATCTATCTGTGAAGTGGGGCTTTGTTATATTACTTTACCTCGCCTTTAAGCGGCTGATTGCGTCTGATCTTCTTGGATGTGGTCTTATCGAACTCCACATCGCGCACACGCAGCTTGCGGATTGTCTTTGCGGAAGGAAGTGTTGTGTTTATCTCGTCAATTATAGCGTGCAGCTTTGCGGCAGCCTCGTCGATATCTGCGCAGATATCGCTGTTCGGGAACACCTCAAGCGTGATAACGCCGTCCTCTGCGTAAACAAGCAGCTCCTTCGCGATATCCACCATAGCAAACTTGTTTTCAAGCTCCTCGGGGGATACGTTCTCGCCGTTGCTGAGAATGATAAGGTTCTTCTTACGGCCTGTGATGAAAAGGCGGTTGGTGCTCTCATCGACATAGCCGAGGTCGCCTGTGTGCAGCCAGCCCTCTTCGTCAAGAGCCTCTGCTGTTTCAGCAGGCATATTGTAATAGCCCTGCATTACCGAGCCGCTCTTTACAACGATCTCACCATCAGCTATCTTCACCTGACAGCCGTTTACTATCTTACCGACATCGCCTGCAGTGCTGATGTCATTGAACATTGCTGTGGAGATACGGGGCGAACACTCGGTCATGCCGTAGCCCTGTGCTATCGGGATACCAAGCTCAAGATATCCGTTTACAAGCTCGGGTGCGAGATACGCGCCGCCACTGTAGATGCCCTTAAGATTGCCGCCGAAGAAGCCTTTGGCAAGCGCTGCGGGAGGCAGCTGCTTAGCCTTTGCGGCAACCATGATCTGCTTGTAGATGGTTTCAGCGATCATGGGAACGAGAAGTATGAATGTAGGCTGGAACAGCTTCAGATTCTGCGCGATACGCATCATGGAATCATTCACGCATACCGTAGTACCGTATCTGAGCGAAAGTAGGATATCGCAGGAGAAGCAATAGCAGTGGTGGATAGGCAGAACGCTCAGCAGGGACTCGCCTACCGCGCTCTCGTTATCCTGACACATGGTATTGTCGATGAGGTTGCCATGAGTAAGCATAACACCCTTGGACTTTCCTGTAGTACCAGATGTGTATACGATAGTAGCAAGCATGCTGTCGTCGATAGCCTTAAGCTCTGACGCTGTGTAATTCTCAATGATCTCAGCGATATTAGTATCAGCGCTCTCGCAGGGCTGGAGCGAAACATACACCTTTATATCGGGACAATTAGCCTTGATAGCAGGAAGCATAGGCTCGTAACGCTTGTCAAAGAAGAATACATTTACATCGGCTCTGTTCATGAGGTCGATGATATCCTCGGCAGAGAGCTGTGCGTCAAGCGGAACAGTGACATTGCCGTTCAGAACTGTACCGAAATAAGCGGTGAGGTACTGGGAGCAGGTAAGTCCGATGATAGCGGAGTGTACCTTTGCACCCTCCAGCTTCTCGGAAAGGAACGATGCAACGCGTCTGATGTTCTCGTAGAACTGCGAGAACGTTGTTTCAGCGATATCCTTACCGTCCTTTTCCTTGATGAATATTGCCTCACCGTGGCTTTCGTTTGAATTTCTTACAAGGTCCTGTAAGGTCTTGATCTGATGTTTCTCCATTAGACACCTCTTACTTCAGTGTTTCGAGATACTTTACAGCATCACCGACAGTAGCAAGCTTTACTACCTCCTCCTCAGACACCTGCACGCCGAGAGTATCCTCTACCTCGCCGAGCATGCTCATGAAATCGTAGGAGTTGAAACCGAGGTCCTCGATAAAACGAGCGTCCTCTGTGATCTGTGCGGGATCTACATCAACGTAGTTGCAAATGAGTTCCTTAAGCTGGTCTAACATAGTTTTGTCCTCCATATTCAAAAATTTATTTTTCTCAGATCATATCCAGTATCTCGCCGACTGTTCTGTTCTTGTCCTCGATGCCTCTGAACAGCACGCGGCAGAGATAGTAGTAGAGATACTCCATCTCGTGCTCAGATACTACGTCATAGCGGTACTCGAAGTTGAAGTTCATACCGCCGTCCTCCATACGATGCATTACCGTGAGGTAGAGCGGCTGTCCTGCAACGCCGTTTGTATACCACTTGCTCATGTAGTTGATATCAGGAAGATCGCTGCTGGCGTTCTGAGCCTTCAGAGTAAGCGGCTGGTATGTAAGGCTCATGCTCTCATAGCTTGCACCTGGGCGCAGCTTCCAATACTTGCCGCGGTTCATAGTATGTGCGATCGGATCGTAGTTTGCATGGCGGAACAGTCTGTTCTGCTCTGCCTGAATGATCTTCAGCGCATCAATAAATGTGGTCTCGGGCTCAATAATAGTACGCAGCGGGAAGAAATGGATACGTGTACCACCCGAGTTCTTCTCCAGAAGAGTTCCTCGTCTTGCGATACAGCTCTTCACCGAAACGTCCTTTTCATTGTCGTTGAACTTCGAGAGCACTGTTCTGAGGCCCATCAGCAGCAGGCAGACAACGGGGATATTGTTCTCCTGACAGAATTTCATAAGTGCCTCGGAGGGCTCCTTTTCAAGCTCGTATACCGAGATACCTGCCTGTACGGACTTGGATACGACCATAGCGCTGCGCTGATCGGGATCGTTGTTCTCTCTTCTCTGTGTGAGAAGTCTGCCCATGCCTGTAAAGTCGGTGTACATAGGTTCGTCGCGGGCGATCTCGTTCAGCCAGAACTCCTCGTCCTTCTTTGCAGCAGCAGAGCCGTTCTCATACTCAAGATCCTTTATAAGCTGCTTGATGTAGGACATATTCGGCTTCGGCATCTCCATGCCGAACATCTTGGAGCAGTATATCTGCATTACATCACGGTCAAACGCGATGAGAGAGCTTGAGTCCATCGTCATGTGATCCACCTTGAGGTAAACGCCGTTGTAGCCGCCAGGGAGCTGGATCATAACGATCTTGTTCATGGGCGAATTGTAGCGCTCGAAGGGCTCCTGCGTCCACTTCTCCATCTCCTTGTGAGCGTCCTCCTCTTTCCAGTAGGAGAAGTCTACCAGCGGGATATCGCGGTCATCAAAAGGCACTACATACTGATAAACAGTGCCGTCCTCGTCCTGAATAAAGCGCAGACGCATACTGTCAAAGCGGTGGATAGCCTCCTTGATAGCCTCCTTCAGCACATTGAAGTCAACGCCTGCCTGAAAATACAGACCTGTACCTATGCACAGCACCTGTGAGGGACAATAGCGTATGGTGTAATTGTGGATCCTCTGTGCAGCGGTCAGCGGATAGCACTGCATGACCGTGCCGTTGATTACGAACTCTTTCATATAAAACGACCTTTCCTTATGTTATTTCGGGAACGTGCTTGGCCAGAAATTCTTCGAGCTTCTGCTCGTAAAGGGCGGGGTTTTCAAAATAGCTTGCCGCATGACCTGCGTTCTCAACGATAAGAAGCTCCTTTGGGGAGTTGCAGGCCTCGTAATTTTCGTGGCTCATCTTAGTGGGCACGAATGTATCCTCCACACCGTGCACAAAGAATATTGGAAGCTTTGTGGACTTTACCGCGTCAAGCGTTGAATAGTCGCTGAAACCATAGCCTGCCGACTTTCTGCACATCATGTTGTTGATATGCATAACAGGGAACTCTGCCATGTGATAGTCGCGCTTTAAGATATGCGCAAACACGTCATAGGGCGATGTGAAAGCACAGTCCGCAATTACTGCTCTTACGTTATCGGGAAGCTCAAGACCTGCGGTCATCACAACAGTCGCGCCGCCCATCGAAACTCCGTACAGCATAAGCTGCTTTTTGCTGTCAAAACGCTGATTTATGTACTCTATCCACTTCTGGATATCGTATCTGTCAAGGATTCCGAAGCCGACATAATCGCCCTCGCTCTTTCCGTGAGCGCGGTTATCAACGATAAGGCAGTCATAGCCCTTTCTGACGAAATAAGCTCCGATAGAAGAGCAGCTGTCCCAGCCTGTACTGGTGTAGCCGTGAGAGCATATTACCAGCGTTTTCGCCTCTCCGTCTGCGGCATAGAGGTCAGCGTGCAGAGTTATGCCGTCTCTCGCCTTGATCGTGATATGCTCGCTTTCGCGTGCGGAAAGATAATCCTTATTCTTGTGGATAAAGTCGATATATCCGACCCATTTATTCTCATCGCCTACTTCCTTAGCTGCGACTCTTGTAACATCCTGACGGGGTATAGTCATGTTGTACAGCTTTCTTGCGCCGAACAGAGAGCCTGCCGCACCCAGCACCGCAATGCCGCCAACAACACCTGCGGTTATACCGATAACACTCATTGTATTGCCTCCTGTAAGCCTTGATATATTTTTATCAGCTGCTTAATTTTACCACACTTTTCCGTTTTCGTCAACTAAAAAAGAGGCTAAAAACTCAATTTCGGTAATTGTGCGAATTTCAGGCTGTGATGTGAATTTATTTGTGCATATCGTCAGTATATGATCAGTAAGACGCTGCGTAAAGAAGCTGTTTTCGGGCATTGACAGCACGTCAAAGCTGCTGAAGCTCCTTGACATTCCTTCACCCGTAAGCTTTACATAGGCCTCCTTCATAGTCCAGATACGGCAGAACTGCTCTGCCTTATCCTCAGCCGCAAGAATGCTTTGCTGCTCATCGGTGTGGAGAAATCTATGTGCGTGCTGCTTTTGCGGCAATATCTGCTGGATATCGACACCTACAGGCTCGTCATCGCACGCAAGCGCAGCATATCCATGGCTGTGCGAAAGGGAAAAGCAGCATTCGGGATGATCGGGAAGATATGGCTTTCCATGCCCGCCATAAGCAAAGCGAAGCTTATCGGGAGAAGTACCGCACCTCTCGGAAAGCACCGCCGAAAGCAACAGACCGCTCAAAAGAGATGTTACCCTGTTCTGCTCCGATCTCGACCGCTCTATCCTCGCCTGTCGTTCGGCGCTCAGCAGCGGCATGTATTTTGAAAGCTCGGAAAAGGGCTTCTCGGGGTCAAATTTCAGAAGTGTTACGACCATTCGCATTCCTTTCTGTCAAGTGATATTTTATAGTTTAATGATAGCATTTATCCGCTTTTATGTCAATGCTTATAATATGCTCACAACAAAGAACCACCGCTAGAAAGCGGTGGTTCTGCTTTATTACTCTTGTTTATGCTCTCTTAATCTGTACTCCTTATCAGCGTCTATGATACGCAGCATCATATCAGCAAAGATAGGATCGAACTGGGTGCCCTTCCCCTTTTCTATCTCGCCTCGCACATATGCCTGTGGCAGCACATCACGGTAGCTTCGGTTGGACGTCATAGCATCATATGCGTCGGCTACGCCGATTATTCTCGCAACAAACGGGATATTTTCACCCACAAGACCGTCAGGATAGCCTCTGCCATCGTATCTCTCGTGATGATACTTTGCACCTATTACGATATCGGGTATCTCCGACATATTCTCAAGTATCTCCGCACCGATAGCAGGGTGAGTTTTGATAACAGCGTATTCCTCGTCCGTAAGTCGCGAAGTCTTGTTGATTATCTCATCAGGAACGCCGATCTTGCCGATATCATGCAGCAGACCTATGTGGTAGATATCCTCCTGCTCCTGAGGTGACATATTCAGCCTTACAGCGATCATTCTGGAGTATTCGGCAACTCGTACAGAGTGACCGTTGGTATATTTATCCTTGGCATCTATCGTTCCCGCAAGCGTCTGGAATACCTGTGTCGTAAGACGCTGCAGCTTGCTGCTGTGGTTTTTCAGAGAAAGCGTGTGCTTTTCAACCTCGTTCTGAAGCTGATTACGCAAACGATAAAGCTCCAGTATACAGCCTATCCTGCTACGCATTACCTCTGCAACGAACGGCTTTGCTATAAAATCCACCGCACCAAGCTCAAAGCACTTTACCTCTGAAGCTGTATCGTCGTCTGCTGTAAGGCAGATGATCGGGATATCCCTAAGCTTTTCGTTCTGCTTCATCAGCTCCATAAACTCAAAGCCGTCCATTTCAGGCATACGCAGATCAAGCAGTATCATATCAACTCTGTTGAACTCCAGATGCTCAAACGCGGCCTTGCCTGAGGTCACTATGCTGACGCTGTAATCATCGCCGAGTATCTTCTGCGCAACAAGGAGGTTCATTCTATTGTCATCAACAACAAGAACAAAAGGCTTTTGCAGAGCCTCCTCCGTTCTGGCATAAAGTCCCAGACTTTCAGCCAGCGTATCGATAAGTACCTTTCTGTTTATGGGCTTAGTGACATATCCGCTGAAGCCCGCATTCAGATAATTCTCCTTTGCAGAGGACACAGTGTTGCCTGTAACTGCGATCGCAGGTGCATTATCGCATACGTGTCTGTCGCGCAAAAGCTTCAGCAATGTGATACCGTCTACGCCCGGCAGCATATGATCTATAAGCAGCACATCATATTCTTCCTTGGAAAGCTTTCTGAGTGCTTCTTCGGTAGATGTCGTTGTATCTAGAACCACGCCTGTGTCTGAAAGCGCGCCCTGCAACATCCTGACATCAAGAATATTATCGTCCAGCGCAAGAATACGGACACCTCGCAGATCGGTTATGCCGCTTGTCATAAGACCGCTTCCTTTCTATTGTCTATGTAATCTCTTGCCGCCGAAAAAGTTTGCTCGTACAGTTCCATAGCAATGGGGTGGTTTTCTCTTATGAACGCTATATTCTCCTCTGCATCTTCACCAGCCGTTACACGCTTGCCTGCCATCTCCAGTTCAAGGCACAGCTTGGATAAACGCTTACCACCAATGTTAAGAGCATTGGACTTCAGCGAATGGATACCTACCGTATAAGCCGACCAGTTCTCTGCCGCGAGCGCATTTTCAAGCTCTGCCAGCTTATCATCTCTCATATCACAGAAGATACCGAGTATCTCGCGATACATTTCATCGCTGTCGGCACAATACCTGATGCCAAGCGCTGTATCAAACAGCGGCTCAGCCTCAGGCTCTGCAGCGACAGTCTCAATGGCAGTCTGCGCTTTCTCTGTATTTCCAACAGGAGACTCGGTATAAATGATCTTACCGCTCGGCAGATGCTTTTCAAGCATCTCTTCGAGCAGCTTTCCGCTTATAGGCTTACTCATGTAATCATCGAAGCCTGCCTGCAGATACATCTCACGCACACCCGAAACAGCATTCGCTGTAAGCGCGATGACAACAGCGTCCTTGCTCATATTTCCCGGCATTGTTCTGAGGTGCCTGAGAGTTTCCATACCGTCCATTACAGGCATCATATGGTCAAGCAGGATAATATCATAGCTGTTCTCTCTTACGAGCTCAAGAGCCTCATCACCGCCCATGCACAGAGTGAGATCTACCTTTGTATCCTTCAGCAGGTTCTTAACGACCATAAGATTCATGTGATTGTCGTCTACCGCAAGGACAGCAGCGTCGGGAGCAGTGAATGTCGCTTTGTAGCCTGCCTCGGGATTGGCATTTGCTTTATTATAGCGCATAATAAAGTTTCCGATGGTATCATCACCCGTAATATTCTGGGCGAGGAACACCGTAAATACCGAGCCCTTGCCGTAAGCGCTCTCTACCTCCATACTGCCTGCCATAAGCTCTACAAGACGATGTGTAATAGCAAGGCCCAGTCCCGTACCCTCAATATGGCGGGTGTTTTCAAGATCAAATCTGCTGAAATTCTGGAACAGCATCTCCTGATCCTGCTGCTCGATTCCGATGCCTGTATCCTCTACGGACAGCTTAAGTCTGACATTGTTGTTCTGCTCGTCGATCGTACCGCTTACGCTGAGTCTGACACGACCATAGTTGGTATACTTCACGGCATTGCTCAGCAGATTTGTCAGCACCTGCTTGATCCTGAAATCATCTCCGTAAAGATCATTCGGAAGCTGCTCGTCAACATTCACATCAAAGTCAAGGCCCTTCTGCTTTGCCTTGATCTTTATCATATTTACAACGTCATTCAGTAATACTCCGAGCTTATATTCATGCTCATCTATCTCCATCTTACCTGATTCGATCTTGGAGAAATCCAGAATATCGTTGATTATCGAGAGCAGGTTGTTACTTGCGCTGTTGATAGTTGCAGCATATTCCAGTATGTTTTTGTCCTTGCTCTCTCTGAGGATCATCTCATTCATGCCTATGACAGCGTTGATAGGTGTTCTGATCTCATGTGACATATTCGCAAGAAAGTCGCTCTTTGCCTTGCTTGCATTCTCCGCGATATCCTTCGCATGACGCAGCTCGTCGCTTTCCTTCGCCTTCTGCTCGGCACCGAGGAGATAGACCGTGATTATTACCAGCAGCAGCCACAGCAGGCCAAACGTCCAGAGCACCAGCGGCACTATCAGCGAGATATCGCCCGCAGCCGCCTTTTCAGGCACGCAGCCCATGACATATATACCCTTGTGATCGGTCTCTGACGCAAAAACGATCAGCGAGCCTTCAAAGTAATATGCCGCAGCGGAAGTGTTTACATTCATGCTCTCGCTGATCCTGCCGATAGCATCAGCCATGCTTTCAGACTTGAAAAAATCCGTATCAACGGTGCTTCCCTCGGAACGCAGCAGTATCCTGCCATCACGATCCACCAGCACACATTCACCCAAGCCGCCGTAGCACACCATGTTGATCTTCTTTTCAAGAGTGCTGCAGTCGTAAAGCTTATAAAGCACATACTTTACATTCGAGCCGTTATACACAGGCACAGCAAACAGTATCTTATCCTTATCCGCAGAACAGCTTACAGAGGGGTTGCCGTGCAGCGCGTCTGAGATGCCGTCATACTCGGAAAAGCTGATCGCTTCTCCGTAAGCAGCCTCGCCGTTTATACGCAGCACTCCGTAAGCCACGCCGTCTTCTTTTTTGAATATATCATTCAGCTCGCCTGTATCCAGATCCACAAATACAGTAGAATCCTCAAGGAAGCTCAGCTCATCTTCAAAGCTGCTGTTCACTATCTGAGCCATCATATTTCCAAAGCTAGCAACATGGCTCTCGATCTGTCCGTTCGTTATCTCCTGCAGCTTTCCCCACATAATGATACACACCAGCGCAAGCATTGCAAAGCCACCGGCTATGGGGATCACTATACCCATAACTCGTTTTGCAGTAGGCTTCTTACTCATATATCACCACTCCGTCTACAAACCAGTCCATTTCCTCAAGCAATATCCTGTCACCTATACGCTCTCCCTCGGCACAGCGCTGAACGCCATCTATATCATAAATATCTCCAGAAAACACCTCGCCGCCTGACAGCAGCTCATTTCGGGCATTCTCCACTGCAAGCCTGATATCCTCGCCTACAAGCGGGGAATAATCCGACAGACCGACAACGCCTTCTTCAAGGCCAAACCAGCGGTGACCAACAGCATTACCTCTGCCCTGAACGTATTCTCTGATGATCTCATAATAAAGCGAATCCCAGTTCCATACGACAGCCGTCAGGTACTTGTCGGAAAGCCCTTCCGCTCCCTCATTATAGCCTATGGAATACACTCCGAGTGCGTCAGCTGCCTCAGCGGCATAGCTCTGATTCTGATGACAGGTTATCAGATCAACGCCCTTTTCATTTACCAGCCTCTCAACAGCGTTTATTTCTGCCTCAGCGTTATCCCACGAGTCCGTCCATGTTACATATACCTCGGCGTCAGGCGCAACGCTCTTTACTCCGAGCGTGAACGCATTTATGCCGCGGTTTACTTCGTTGTTGCTCATCGCCGCTACATAACCAATGCGCCCTGTTTCAGACTGCATTCCCGCAACGATACCCGAAAGATATCGCGCCTGATACATTCTGCCGAAATAGGTCGTGATATTGTCAGCCTTGTAGCCCGAATATATGCCGTAGAACGCGATATCGGGATAGGCACTGATGGTATCCGCTGCCTCCTCGGGATAGCCATAGCTTGAAAGTATCACCACATCGGCGCCGTCCGAAACAAGCTCGTCTATCGCTTTGGAGCACATTCCCGTACCCTCAGCGATATTCTCCTTTATCATGAGCTTAGCTTCAAGCTTTTCGCACGCCGAAACCACGCCGCTGTAATGCATACCGTTCCAGCCGCTGTCAGATGCGTTTCCTGTCATTATAAGACCGACTTTCGTTGCAGAGGTCATATCCATTCCCGTTACGACAAGAATAACGATTATCAGTGCCACCAGAACGATCGCAGCTATCAGCAATATCCGCTGCCTTGTTTTATTACTCTTCAATTACTACGCCCTCCACATACCAGTCAAATTCATTGAGCATAGCATTGTCGGTAAGACATTCTCCCTCAGCTACGCGAAGCTTTCCCTCGTTATCATATATAGGTCCGTAGAACACGTCATAGGTGCCGCTAAGAATACGGTCTCTTGCGTTTTCCAGCACCTCCTGTGTGCCCTGCTTTACGTTTTCCGAAAGCGGTGCAACAGATACCATGCCTGACTCAAGGCCCTCCCAGTAGTTCTCGCCCACAAACTTGCCCTGCAGGCAGCTGAGAAGCTTTGATGTATAGAACGCCTCCCAGTCCCATATCGCGGCAGTAAGATAGGCATTAGGATACTCCTCACGGTTGTCGACATTATATCCTATCGCAGATATTCCCTGCTCCTCTGCAACAAGAAGCGGTGACAAAGTATCGGTGTGCACTGTCATCACGTCTATATTGCGCTCAGCTATAAGCTGCTCGGCTGCGTGCTCTGCAACAAGATCGCCTGTCCACGAATCCGTCCATTTTACATATACCACAGCCTCGGGATTTACACTGCGCACTCCGAGCGCGAACGCATTTATACCTCTGTTTACTTCGGATATCGGCATTGCCGCTACATAGCCGATGTGATTCGTTTCGGTCTGAAGGCCTGCAACGATACCAGAGAGATATCGCGCCTGATACATTCTGCCGAAATAAGAGCACAGATTCTTGCCGTAATCAGTGCCCGAAGCATGGAAAAAATATATCTCGGGATAAAGCTCTGCCGCTTCACTTATGTAATGCTTGAACAGATCGGAATTTGCTATTATCATCTTGCACTTTTCCGAAGCTAGCTCGTCTATCACCGCCGCTATAGTGTCGACCGTTACATATTCCTTGCATATGATATTGAGATTCAGCTCCTCTGCCGAATTCTTCAGACTTTCGTAATGGGACTGGCTCCAGCTTTTGTCGTCCTTGTATCCGTTGAGGATAAGCCCCACATTCGTGGGCTCCTTTGTGACCTCGGCATCAGCCTCGTAGATGTTGATCACAAATATACCTGCAACCAGCGCTACCACTATGATTATGGCAGTAATAATTATCTTTTTCATCTATTCACTCCGTAAATGCAAACTGAAATGTGACATACATAATTCATTATAACATTTATCCCCTGTAATTTCAAGTTTTTTTACCATTTTCCGCTCTCAAAACCTTATAAAACAAAAACCTCCCAAGGTCTGCTGACCTCGGGAAGCGTTACTCATTTACATATCTCGATTATTGCATTAGCATACAGCACCGCGTCACGCAGCAGCTCGTCTACGGGTATGAACTCATCTGCACCGTGCATATGATAGTCGGTATCGCCGCGCTCCGCACCAAAGGCTACACCGCCCTCGATGTTGTGGACATAGGTTCCGCCGCCGATAGCTATACACTCGCCCTTTTCACCCTCTATGCGCTCGTAGACGCGCAGCAGTGCCTGAACGAAATCGCTGTTTTCGTCAACGCAGTGAGGCTCGTCACCCATGTAGCCGCTGAATTCGCAGTCTGCACTGCTAAGCGCTTCTCGCTCCTTTTTCTCAACTGCCGCAAGAGAAAGGCAGGTAGGGAAACGCACATCAACAGTACCGCGGCACTCGCCGTTTTCCATATCAAAAATGCTGAAAACAAGTGTCGTAGCGCCTGTTTTGTCCTCGGCTTTCAGTCCGACTGAGGCTCCGTCCGTTTCACCAGAAGGGAACGCTTTTTCAAGTCCGCGCAGGATAGCAGCCTGCTTTCCGCTCAGTTTCAGCCTGTTCAGCAGCGCTATCAGCGCCGTTACAGCGTTTATCCCACTTTCGGGAGTAGACGCGTGGGCTGACCTGCCATGCGCTGTGATGCGCACAGCACCGTTTATTTCCTCGGAAATAAATTCCGCGCCGCTCTTATCTGCTGCAATAGCCGCGTTTACATCGGAAAGTGCCGCCATGACCTCAGCGCTGGCCTTGTCGGGAACGGCATTCGGGATACTTCCGCCATGGAAGCAGCGCACATCGCCGCCCTCAAACTTTCCGCTGAAAGTCGAGCGCATCATGCCTTTTTCTACATTTATCACAGGGAAACTTCCATCAGGAGTAAACACATTCGGGGGCAGCTTTGCACGTGAGGTGTATATCTCCATATCCTCGCTGCCGTTCTCCTCGTCCGTACCGAATATCAGCCGAACGCCCTTTTTAAGCGGTATTCCGAGCTCCTTTATACACTTCATCGCAAACAGCGAAGCGATTGCAGGGCCTTTGTCGTCAATCACTCCGCGACCGTACAGGATACCGTCCTTTTCGGTGAGCTTATACGGGTCTGTCGCCCAGTTTTCGGGCTGGCAGGGTACTACGTCAAGGTGGCATAGTATGCCGAGCGCAGGCTCTGCGCCCTCTGGGCAGAAGTCGGCTGTGCCGACTATGTCAAAGCAATTCTCCGCCACAAATCCCATTTCCCCGCATATCTTCAGCATCTCGTCCAGAGCGCGTTTAGGCTCTTTGCCGAATGGCGCGCCGTCGCAAGGCTCGCCCTTTACGCTGGGTATCTCAATAAGCCGCGAAAGAGCTGCAAGCAGCTCTTCCTTGTGGCTATAAATGTAGTCCTTTATCTTACTCTCCATACTTTTCCCTCATCATATCCGCGAGCATTTCCGCAACCTTGTAAACATCACCGCAGCCGAGCGTTATAACAAGATCGCCTGATTCAGCGTTGTCCGCAACGTACTGTGCGACCTCCTCAAATGTAGAGTACCAAACGCAGCCGTCTATCTTGTCTGCAAGATCCTTTGCGTAGATGTTGTAGGTGTTCTTCTCGCGGCTGCCCATAATTTCGGTAAGCACTACCCTGTCAGCTATCGACAGAGCATCTGCAAACTCTGAAAGCAGCATTGCTGTACGCGAATATGTGAACGGCTGATGTACTGCCCAGACGCGCTTGAAGCTCATCTTCTTCGCTGTATTGAGCGTCACAGCGACCTCTGCAGGGTGGTGAGCATAGTCGTCGGCAATAGTTATGCCGTTCACCTCTGCAATGCGCTCAAAACGGCGCACTGTACCGTTGTAGCTCTCTAAACCGTCACGCAGAGCCTCCACGGGTATTCCTGCCGAGTAAGCCGCAGCACACGCCGCAACAGCATTGTAAACATTGTGT
>JAZNWG010000255.1:0-1567 GCA_045593225.1 Oscillospiraceae bacterium | reverse complement strand
CACTGCAAGCCCTGTAACTCCCATCGCGGCGGCACTTATCATCGCGGATAAGTCGGATGTAAGACGCTCGCGAGTGCGTTCAAAGGACGGTGCGTTCGTGCCAAGTGACGAGAACCTCGCTGCCGATATCCACGACCGCGTAAACTACGCCGTGGAGCGCTCCGAGCTATATTTCTCGGACGATAAGAAGGAGCTTATCTTAGAGCTCGACCTTGACCTCAAGATATCTCCTGTTATCGAGTATTTCGAGATATTCCTCACCCGAATGAACCTATGCCGCCGCGCTGCGGAGAGCCTCGGAGTTACCTTTGGGCTTGTGATAAACAAGTCCCGTATACTGTGATTTGTTTCACAAATCGCTAATATGTCAATTTTACGCTGGAAAAGCGTCGGTATTTAATTGAAATCGTGGAAAATTGTAAAAAGCACTTGCAATTCAGCCGAAAATATAGTATTATATTTATAGAGCTTTTGCGCTCAATTGCCACGTAAGGAGATAGTGCAATGATATCGTTACGCAGCTTTTTTGCAGAATACGTTTATCGCTCTCATTCCTACGGCATAAGTGCAAGCAAATCACGTTTTTAAGTATTTTTAGCTGTATTGTTACGCGATACAGCTTTTTGTTTTTTGGAAAGGAACGGATAATTATGGCAGAAATTAAAAAGGTTGCCGTTATTATGGGCAGCGACAGTGATTTTCCCGTTGTAAGAAAGGCAGCGGAGGTATTAAAGGAATTCGGCGTTCCGTTTGAGCTTCATGTGCTCTCCGCACACCGCTCTCCCAGGGAGGTCGCAGCTTTCGCTTCCACAGCAAGAGAGAACGGCTTCGGCGTTATCATTGCTGCGGCAGGCATGGCGGCTCACCTTGCAGGTGCAGTTGCAGGAAACACAACGCTTCCCGTTATCGGAATCCCCGTAAAGGCAAAGGCGCTTGAGGGCATGGACGCACTTCTCGCGACAGTTATGATGCCCCCCGGAGTTCCCGTTGCGACAGTAGGTGTTGACGGTGCGGCTAATGCAGGCTATCTCGCGGTCGAGATACTCTCCGTTGCAAATGACGAGCTTGCTGAGAAGCTTGCGGCATTCAAGAAAAAGCAGAACGAAAAGAACCTCGAGGCGGACAGAAAGATAGCCGAGATGGCAAAGGATATCTGATCATCTGAAACAGGAGAAACAAAATGGGCGGATTTTTTGGAGTTGCTTCCAAGAACGACTGTATAATGGACGTCTTCTTCGGAACCGACTATCACTCACATTTAGGAACAAAACGCGGCGGTATGGCGGCGTATTCACCCGATAAGGGCTTTCAGAGAGCTATCCACAGCATCGAGAACACCCCGTTCCGTACAAAGTTCGAGGACGACGCTGTTGATATGCGCGAAGTCGGAGGCCAAGCGGTCTTAGGAAGACAAATTTGGTGGACAACTCCTTGGCACACAGAACGACATGGCTACGATCCGACTTGGCGGCGTATTCACCCGATAAGGGCTTTCAGAGAGCTATCCACAGCATCGAGAACACCCCGTTCCGTACAAAGTTCGAGGACGACGCTGTTGATATGCGCG
>JAZNWG010000254.1:0-8869 GCA_045593225.1 Oscillospiraceae bacterium | reverse complement strand
AACTCAGTTGTATGGATTTCTACTTATCAGTAATAACACGTTTAAAACCCAACCGATGGTGGGCAACCACCGTTTTTAGCGTTCATTTTAAAGCAAAAAAATAACCCCACGGTTTTCACCGCAGGGGACAGAGGCCGCTTCACAGCATATGGTCGCAGTTTAAGGCTTCGCGCCATGGATGCCACCTCTGATATAAGACCCGACCGCAATCTTTTGCGGTCAGAAGCAAAATGGTATGACAATTTTACGTTTTATCAGAATGATTATGATGGAAGGAATGGTGTCATTTGTTGGAATTCCGAGCGGAGCCACTCTACAAACCCTCTGCTGAAAAAATATTGGCGTATGCTGACGAGAGAAAAAACACTGATGTCGTGTTTAGGCGACCTCCTGTCGAAGAGCCAGTTTTTTCAGAAAAGGTCGTTCGAAATGTTTTCAAATTATGTGACGACATTGATTAAGCTTGATACGGGCTGGTCATAGTACCCGGGTCCACCTGCGGCGGGGATGTTCCTCGCCATTTTTATAGGGTGTTATTAAGATCGATTTATAATAATATTGAAAAAACTTGCATTTTTATCTTGTATCGTGTATAATATATACGCTTATGTAGTGTAAATAAAGGATAATGTTACAGAAAAATGCAGATATTTTCGTGTTATTATTTGATAACGGAACAAATATGTGAAAATAATTTTTGTGAAATTTTATCAAAATGCGGTGTGCGTTTTGTCCGGGTTTTGTTAATGTTACACTATGTGTCAAAAATCTTTATACAATTTCTATTATACAACGTTGTGTTACAAAAGTCAATTTTTGTTGCAAAAAATCTATGTTTTGACCAAACGCGTTAATTCGGTTTTGTTTAATATGCACATTATGCTCATTTTTTGTGCTTGATCAAAGAAAAGTTGACAGTTATGAACACTATAATTATAATAATAATATGAAAGACTAAAAACGCCCCTCTTTGTTGTGACAGGTATTTATAACACGCTTGTGTTATGTACGTATCATGGATCAATGTATAAAGGGGTGTTTGTGCATAAAAAGAATTGAGTAAAACGAAAAAGAGAAATATTTTGTTACAATCAGGCGCGCATAGGGTCTTGCTGGACAAGCAAGACTTTTTCACATGAATTTGTAGATGCTTTCCGTGTAACATGTTGACACAAGGTAATTATTTCACATTGAAATATATTATAAAAATTTACATGCGATTGATACAAAGTGACAGATTGTTTATCATTCGTAACAAGAAAGGTGTGTGTTATCATGGGCATGTTTTTATCACTTCGTGTTTGCGGCACACAGTAGACATCTGCAAATCAAATGAATAGTAAATATTTTTATCTGGAGCGAAAAAAAAACGGTATGAAAAAGATAAAATCGGCGATCACAACGATTAAGACAGCGTATGGATCGATAAACAAGCAAGCAGCTAATTCTTTTGGTGTTTCTTTGGGTCTTTCGTTTGTAATCTGTTTGCTCGTAACTGTTGTCGGCTTTTTTATAAGCGACAGTTTTGACAACATGTCATTGGCTCTACCTGCATTATGTTCATCTTTGTTTTCAACAACCATCACATTCTGCCTAACAACGACTGTTCAAAATCTTTTTGAACTCAAATATACTGATAAAGAGGTTAAAGATCGGAGTTCGAAATGGACTGTGTCTTTGCTTTTTTATAGTATTATATATGTCTTTGTTTATTTCATGTATTTGTCGAAAACATCCGATGTATTCGGGATAATCTTTTTAGTCATATCAGGTATTGGTGTTTTATTATCCTTATTGTCGTTTATTGAAACTTATCAGGCTGACAACAATAATATCAGCGGTTAAAAACCATAGGAGGTGTTCTGTCATGAATACAATAATCATTATTGCTTTAATATATTTAGTGTTGTTATTTTCACTTGTTTACATATTCTCTTTTGTTAAATCAAAGCAAACACGTAGAAACGTTGCGATTGGAAAGAAATATGTTCGCTTATCACCTAGCGAAGCTATTGTGGATTCCGTTGGTGGTGAGAATAACGCATCACCGTTAGGTGATTTTTTGAGTTTTGTCTCTGAGTGTCGTAAACAATCACCGTATTTTGTAAAAGGAGACACAGATGTCTGAGCTTGATTTCCCAAATAATTTTGAGCAAATTTTCAAAGAAATTGTTATACCGCTTGTTTCACAAATAGAAGAACCTATGGACAGCGAGTATAGAGATTTTACAGGATTTAAAACTAATAATTTGGATGACGTTTATTTGCGATGTGAATCGTTTTATGAGAAAAAAAAGGTTGAATTGAAAAAGATTTTTTACGGCAATAAGTATTCTGCATCTGACGATAAAGCTTTGCTGTTTGATATTCACAAGATTGCATCCATAGTTTGCTATTCGTTGATCAAGCATAAGCTTTTTGCTTTTGATGACAATGCAGCTATTCAGTTTATCATCGATAGAAAAATTGAAGATACGACTTGGATCATAGATAATGCACTGGTTAATTACAAATTGGCGTTTCATGTAAGTGTGTCCATGATTTATTATAAGCTCTTATATGATGCGAGTAAAAAACTTAATGATATACGTGTTGATTCTCTCGAATCACAAGGGCAGCTCTTTTTGTACAAAACGAGACAAGGGCATGAGTCGTTTGCAAATAGTGTTATACTTGATCTCGCTAAAAGAGATATTCACAAGCGTTCTTTCGATTATTTCTTATATTCTTCTCTTTTATTCCAGTTGGAGGAATATAATAAAGAACTATATAAAAAACAAAATTGACATATCATTGATTATTTACCCATATCAATTACCATACTAATTCAAAGTGATGATGATCTTATGGGAGGTAGTATGGTAGTAATCATTGTATGTTTTCTGTTTTTTGTCTTGTTGATCGTGTTTTTGTCGAATGTTCTTTTGATCAAAAAAACCACGGTGATTGATGTGCTCAGTGTTGCTTCTGATGTAGATCAGAATTATTTGCAGGGTTATTTTGAGTCAATCAATACAAGAGTATTATGTCAATATCGCATTGCAACGCACGAGGTCGAATAAATCAGCATACGGTTTTTGAACAACAGTTTGTTTTCTGTTCGACATACAAAAATAACCCCTGTCATCAGACAGGGGTTTTAGTGTTGTTATTCAGCGTTGATGTCAGCATAGAGTCGGTCGATCATGTCGTAAGTGTAAGTCTCGCCACGATATGCTGCTACAATATCCTTACAGTTGTAAAATGTTTTGTCGCCAATTGCTGTTACATTATCAGGGATATTGACTTCTTTCAAGCTTGTGCAGTTTGCAAATGCACCCTGTCCGATTTCAGTAACAGTGTCGGGAATAATGACTGTTTCGAGACCTTTTGCTAAGAGCAGGGCATCATCGGGAATCCTTGTATATCCGTCTTCAAATTCAACAGACACGATCTGGTCGGGCCAGTCGATCATCTTATCGGCTGCAAGAACGGGGCTGTTACCGAGCTCACGAGGGTAGATCATGTGCCATGCATCGATATGTGTGCCTGCATCACGAACAGACATTGCAATGCCAGCCATCTCAACGCCGCCGTCTTCCAGACGGCGATAACCGTAATTTTCATCAGCGCTCGATATGTAGTATATCTCGGGCTCAGCTATCTCTGTATCACTTGTGATATTATCTGTCTCATCAGATGTGACAGCAGATGCGTCTGTATCAGCAGTCGTTGTGTCGGATACAACGCTGTCAACATTTGTATCGATAGTTGTATCAGAAACGGATGTCTGTGTATCAGAGCCTGCAGATGATGTTGATGTATTGTTGCTGCAGCCAACAAATGCGCAGATCATTGCGATAGCAATGAGCATAGTTGTTATTCTTTTCATGGTATATTTATCCTTTCTATATGAAAAATTATCGTTTTTATTATAGCATGACAATGGGGACATTGTCAATACTTTTTTAAAATACCCGACGAGGCTCACGCCTCGTGGCACATATATCTTTGTTATGAAATAAAACCCCGATGCACATGCATCGGGGTGATATCTTTTATTGAACGTTCTTTGCAGCGCGATCCCGGTATTGCACACTATGAGTGATTTTGCGCCGGTTGTCGGCTACGATACCCCTTTGAGCATCCGATGCGAGCAATTTGACCTTATTTTTCCGGTCAAGGTCAGATGCTCTTTTGGGTATCGAAAGCCTTGGTGTTTTGCCTGTTCAAGCACAGAACAATTTAACGTGCTGCTACACGAAAGAACTTCTTCTTCTTTCATATTATAGCTGATAGCTCGGATCTTGTCAATAGTTTCGAAAAATATTTTTTTTTTGAAATAATTATCCCTGTCGAAGGCGGTCGTTCTTGCGGTCAGCAAACAGTTTAACAGAAAAGTGCATGTTTGATAATATAACATGCCGATAAATCGACATAAAAGCCTTGACAGGCTCGGCTATAATATGATATAATATTTCTGTGAAATATACTTATAAAAATATGATCTGAAACCAGATCTTCAGCTTGCGATCTACAACATGAGAAAGGATAAAACGCACAATCGTCGTCTGACAACGGTGCGGGCGAATTTTATGAAACATAGATCCTGCAAACGTATTGGCGCAATAATGATCGCTTTTGTGTTTGCTTTTTGTATGATGCTGCCGTCTGACTGCGGCTTTTCGCTATCAGTAACGGCGGGCGCCAAAACATATAACACTGCACAGGAAGCGCGTGCTTATGAGGGAACTAAAAACATTTCTGACGATGTTGACTTCTGGAAAGATATCAATATCAATTTGTCATTCGCTCATCAGGTCAGAACGGCTACGAATTATGCCAATCGACAGATAGCTGACGGTAACGGTATCGGTGGCTATAACGGTGATCTCCCTGGCATAATTGATTATAATGAGTATTTGAACATGTCAAATATAGCACCATTTTTCGGTTATACTGCTGGCGAAGTTGAATATGATGGCATAAACAGTACAACAGGTGTACGTGGTGAAGCAGGCGAGGGTTCAACGTTATACTATTCTCGTTATCAGCTGCAGAGTAATATAGCCGGAGCTTCGTCAAACGGCGGATGGCGGACCCCCGGATCCGCATATCATCAATATGGTCTGTTGTTGAACATGATAGGCTTCGACAGTGTTGGCTCGGGAGCACCTGACGCAACACGAGGTCTGTATGGTAACATGGCTTCTGCCGGATATTATGCAGCAAGCTCGGTCAACATACTGTTTCAGGCAGTGTTTGACTTTTTGTATGCAACGAACCCATTTATGTTTTTTGCAGAGATAGACACCATCGATTCAGGTGAAGCAGTCCTTGACAGCATCTATGATGAATCGACAACTGCTCTCGGTGCCGGCAACGTAGATGGTTCGATCGGCGCGCTGACATCTTTTTTCGGTGATATCTTCAATATCTTTACCCGATTCGCGTGGACGGTGTCTATCCCGCTGTCGTTGTTATTCATTATCATAACATTCTTTCTGGTACGACGCGGTAGCTGGCGTATAGCCGGTAAGATAAAGCAGCTGCTGATCAAGATCGTCTTTGTTGCAATGGGTATTCCGATACTTGGTGCAGGTTATACACAGGTACTTATCGAGCTCAGGGATACAAGAGCCATGTCCGATGAATATCTGGCACAGGCTGTGAGCCATACGTTCCTTGATTTCGGCAAATGGGTCGAAGCTACACGCTTGTCGCCCGAAGGTACGAACGGTAATCTGATGATATCCGTTGGTTTATCAGCCGATGGTGATAATACTGATGGAAATGAGTATTCATCTGTTGACTCTGTTGTCAGCGCAACCACATGGCGTAATCTGCGCAGGATGTGTCATAATTTGAATACTACTAACGGCGTATTTGCGTTCAACGAAGACTATCTATCCATTACCAATACAGGTGCTCTTCTGAAGGATTACATATATGATACGAGCGTATCTCCGTCTTTGTCTATAAACACATCAAGCGATACCATCAGCTTTGCAAATGATAACAGACAAGCTGTTCAGAACCTGTTGAAGAAATATAAGGACGGCACCAAATATTCGGCTACGACGTTTGAGTCATCAGCTATAGGCTGGATGCAAACACATAAGTTGGGCACAACATTGTTTGGTGATATGCTTGCCTTGTCGTTCGACAAATATTCTTTTTCCGCCAATTCCGAGCGACAGATACATGATCTGTCGGGTAATGTTACTGTAGGTTACGATGCATGGTATGAGGTGGCAGATCCAACAAACGCAATGACATATGCGGAAGTCGCACGGAATCGTTTTAACGGTTTGAACTTCGCAGGTGTTGGTTACAACATATGGAACAATGGTTCCATACAAGTTGAACAGATAAGTGAACATGGTGCATCAGGCTCAGATGTGGCTCACGATGGTGGTGCGATAGGTTTTCGGTTTACGCACGGTGGCGATAACAATGTTCACAAAACAGCGTCGTCCGGTTATGCCTGCGATGAGGTCTTAGGCTTCTCAACAATGTCGATGTATACGTATCTCACCAGTGCATTTACACAGAATGCGGTGATAACATACGGCGCTGCACCAACTACATATACACAGGTCGAACATTATGCCGTTAACCTGATAGGCGGAAATTCCATTATGCAGTTCGCGATGTTTGCCAATATGATGGCAGTGCTGCTTGGATATTTCGTACTGGCAATATTCTACGTTTTCAGAACAGCGTTTGATATACTCTTCAAAGGCTTTCAGGTTATGGGTCACTCGCTGCTTGCAGCTGCAGGTTTCTATAAATCTATCGGAACCTGCATCTGTATGGTCGTGAACATGATAGCACAATTGTTTGTAACTGTTGTGTTCTTCTCGTTTATGACAGACCTGATGTTCATGACCACATCCATCTTTGACAATTTCTTCTTCAACATATTCGACAGCGTTGTTGGCATCTCCAGCCAAACAGGCTGGGTTGACGGCAGTATCAGCTTGTCGCCGTCAATATCGTATCTGACAGAAACGATACTTATCATATCTTCGCTTCTTTCGACGTTCGTGATGATATTCTTTGCAAGCTTTGCCATCAAGTTCAGATCGCTTATTATGGTAAGCATCAACAGCATGGTCGAAGAGATCATCGGTACACTGCTTGGTGTAAACTTGAGCGGAACATCTGAAGGTGTTGCAGGTGGTATGGCTAAGTCGGCTTTCAACGATGCGACCGCTATTATGGGTACGGCGGCTGCTGTGGGTGGCGGTGTTGCATTGGCTGACGGTCTTACCGATATGGCAAACGACATAGGTGCAGCTGTTTCGGGCGATGAAGACGCAGAGGAGATAACAGCCGCTGACGCGGCTGCCAACCCGACAAGCGGAGCTGCTTTAGACGGCGGCAAGGGTGCTAATGATAATGATCAGGACGCCAAGCTTGAGGGTCTGGATGCTCTTGAGAACGGTCTCGGTGAAAAAGACGAGATGTCCGGTTCTGAAAAATTGCTTGCGCACAACAGAGAGCGTGAAAAGAATGCTGATGCTGAAAAGCACGGCAGTGCAGGTGGTCGCGAGGGCGGTGAACAAAGCGGTGACGGCGGCAGAAGTCGTGATGAAGCTAATGAGACAGACGCAGCTGCAGAGGTTCCGGACGACACAGATGCACTGCCGCGTGATGATGAACAGGACGATATGTCCTTGGATGAGGCAATGCAGGCTGTTGAATCAGTGAGCAAAGTCGGTGCTGATGCGATCAATGACACATGGCGTAATACGTTCAGCGGAGAAGCTGAGGCTGAAGCTGTTTCGGCTGAGGACGATATGGCAAGAGCAGAGGCAGATATTGCAAATGAAGTTGAAAATGAAGTTGCAGATGTAACTGATGCTACAGCCGTATCCGCTGATGTACCGGGAACAGCTGATGAAACAGTTGTTGATACGCCTAAGAGCGGTGTAAGTTTTGACATGGCTCGCGGTCTTGTTATGACCAATGTCGGCGAAGACGGCACAACGTCTGATGTTGCTATCGGACTTGGTGGTCTGAGTATCGGCTCTGTTGATGAAAATGGCAATGAAACTGTAAGTACCATAAGCACAAGCGGTATGCAGACATCATACAAGGGCACAGACGGTACGACTGAAACAACGACAACGACCTTTGACGGTCTCAATTCGTCTGTTACTACTTCGAGAACGGATGCTAACGGTAACAGTGAAGTTATCTCAAGCGGTCTGAGCGGAAGCATCTCGAAGCGCACGGAAACTACGGATGACGGTAGTATTCGTGAAACCGTAACAAATTCCAATGGCACATCAATGATCACCACTAATGATCCGGGCACAGGCTATACATCTGTTGAGGAGATAGCGTCTGACGGTTCTGCTCGTATGACAGAAACGATCAATGGCGTTACTACTGAGACTGTGACAGATGCAAACGGCACAATGACAAGACAGACAGTTACATATACGGATGTTGACGGTAACGATGTTACTACCGGATATGAGCTTGGTGATAACGGTGAAGTGATAACGACAACAGAGCAGAATGGTTACAAGACTGTTCGTACAACTGCTTCTGATGGTTCGGCAAGCGTTGTTCAGACATCTGTTCTTTCTAACGGCACTATAGCCGAGACAACTATGAGCTATGCAGCAGATGGTTCTCAGATCGGTGACAGTAATACTGTTATCAAGTCGTCCAACGGACGGTCTGTCATAGGCTCAAGTACAACGACGACCGGTTCTGACGATATCGGTGCTTATAACAGCACATTTGCAGAAACAGCGATGGGCAGTGTTGAGATAAGGGATTACGGTAATGGTCATACCGTTACAACGGAAACGGCTCTCAACGGTGACACAAGTGTTACGACTGCATCAGGCGAAAGTCGGATCGTAGCCAT
>JAZNWG010000253.1:0-7767 GCA_045593225.1 Oscillospiraceae bacterium | reverse complement strand
AGAAGGTAGCTGAACTTACAGGCCTCAAGGAAGGCACTCCTGTTGTGGGTGGCGCAGGCGATAACGCAGCAGCTGCTGTCGGTACTGGCGTTGTTGAGGACGGTAAGGCGTTCACAACTATAGGCACTTCGGGTGTCGTTTTTGCACATACATCTGATATCGCGATAGACAAGAAGGGAAGAGTTCACACATTCTGCTGTGCAGTTCCTAACTGCTGGCACGTAATGGGCGTTACACAGTCTGCAGGTCACTCTCTGAAGTGGTTCAGAGATAACTTTGCATGGGCTGAAATGGAGACTGCTCTAGCTATGGGTGTTGATCCTTACTACCTTATGGATAAAGAGGCAGACAGTGTTCCGATCGGCGCTAACCGACTCCTGTATATGCCTTACCTGAACGGCGAGAGAACACCTCACCTCGATCCCGATGCAAGAGGCGTATTCTTCGGCCTTTCAGCAATGCATAAGAAGAAGGATATGCTCCGCGCTGTTATGGAAGGCGTTTCCTACTCTCTGCGCGACTGCGTTGAGGTAATGTGTGAGATGGATATCAACGTAAGCGATATGATGGCATGCGGTGGTGGCGGAACCTCTCCGCTGTGGCGTCAGATGCTCGCTGATCTGTATTCTTGCCCTGTAAAGACTGCTTCAAGCAAGGAGGGTCCTGCTCTTGGTGTGGCTTTGCTCGCAGCTGTAGGCGCAGGTATCTATTCCAGCGTTCCTGAGGCTTGCCGCGCTGTCATCAAGACCGACAAGGTACAGGAGCCCATTGAGGATAACTCACGTCAGTATGAGAAGGTATACGAGATGTACCGTAAGCTGTATCCCGCAATGAAGCAGTGCTTCGCAGAGCTTTCGCAGCTTTGATATTAACCTAAAATAGCAATGTCCCCGTGATTTGCGGGGACATTTTAGTAAAAAAATCTCCTCCGTTTTTCGCGGAGGAGATTTCTTATATCCAAATTACTTTTCCGTCTTGTCACAGTAGCAGATACCAAGACCGACTGTACTCATATAAACTCTGCCGTAAACATTGAGATCTCCACAAATCCAGTCGCCGTTACCAAGGCCGCCGAAGCGGTGAGCGTCATCGTTGCAGCGTTCCCATGTAGCACCGTTATCTTCGGTCATATAAATGCCGACTGTATCACTATCTGCGGTAGTACCGTAGATGTAGATAACATAAGGATCGCCCTCATTCTTTGCTTTACCAAGAGATACAGCATTGCATATCTTCGCGCCCTCAACCTTTGTGAAGGTAGTACCGTAGTCGGTGGTCACATAAAGCCCGCCACCGGCAGGGAGGTAGAAGCAGCCTTCGGTCACAGGATCAACGCAAAGTCTGTCTTCCATGAGGAAGAGATCTGTTCCGATCTTTTCAAAGCTCTTGCCGCCGTCTGTACTTCTGTAAAGCTTATCGTTGCCATAAGCATATACATAGTCGGGATTGATGGAGTCGCCGATGATATAGTAATTCTGACCCATCAGGCCCTCACACTGAGTCCATGTCTCACCAAAATCCTCTGTATAGAATGCATAGTAAGCATTTTCAGGGCTCCAGATAAGACGTGAACCGTCGGCATTGAATGCAATCTTGCCGTTGTAATAGATTTTACCCTTTTCAGGCGATTTTTTAATTGTGCTCCATGTTTTACCACCATCAGTGGTGTAGCTGATCGCCATACCACTCTCGCTGCCACCTACCTTAGCCCAGTAATCTCTGTTCTGGGGAGCTATTGTAACACTGGTAGTAGAGCCTATCTCACCGCCGTGTCTTACTGCATTCGTGTAGATATCCTCGTGTACAAAGCCGTCATAGTCAAGTGCAGCAGACACAAGAGGGAAGTCCTCAAGAGTGATCATATCCATCGGTACTGTCTCTTCAATACCCTGCGAATTGAAGTAAAGCTCGGGAGAATCATCCCAGATATTATCACAAGCAAATATGCCGTTACCGCTTGTGACCATTATCTCATCTGTATCAAAGGGATTCAGCGCCAGGGAAGAGCACCAGTGGAAAGCATAACCGTCAATCCAGCTCATACCGTTGTTTGACATTGTTGCGTTCTGAATGATATTCTTCCAGCTATCGCCACCATCTTCGGAAACGTAAATAACATCACCAAAAGAACCATTTGGCTGCTGCAGCCAAGTGCAGGCAGTAGTAAGAACTAAGCGATCTTCGTTTTCAGGATCAATAGCAATATCGGAAAAAGGTGTAGTTGCGGGTGCAATATTCTCAGCTGTGCCTTCATCAACGTCATACTTGTAAACAGAACCGTTGCTCATTCCCCAGGGACCCTCGGTGTCGCCATATGTTACATAAAGGTCGCCATCGGAATCAAGCTTTATTCTCTGCGGCATTGCATTATTGGCATTGGGGAGGAGGCTCCATGTGCTGCCTGCGTCTTCTGAAACATAAATATTCTCGCTCTTTGCAGAAACAGCTGCATAAATTCGCTGTGTGACACCATCCTTTTCGCTTGAAGGATCAAGGACGATGATGTTGATTCCATTCTTGTTTGATGTTGTAGTAACAGGGAAGCTGGTCACAGGATCCCATGTATATCCTCCGTCAGTGCTTTTAATCATACCGCCACTGTTTCCGCCCGCATAGATAACATCAGGATTGTTGGGATCAACAGCAAGACGCTCGCCGTTGCCTCTTCCCATACCATTGCCGTGCACCTTAATAAGATCACTTACATCAACAACATTAAAGCTTTCACCGTAGTTGTCGGAAACAAGAATACAAGTCTTGCCACCGCTGAAGTACTCTGTACCTGCAAGCAGATAAACCTTTGCTGCATTTGTGGGATCAACTGCAATGGCACTGATTCCCATTAAGCCAACGTCGTCTTCAGAGACCCAGTAGTTGAGGGACTTCCACTTTTTGGCTGAATCGTCCCAACGGTAAGCACCGCCAACATCGGTACGAGCATAGTAGACGCCTTCTTCACAGGTGCTGAAAACGCCTGTTACAAAGCCGCCACCACCAACTGCAACCTGACCGTATGTCCAGCCGTTGTCAACAGTCTCGACAATTGTGTCTGTACCTGTCTGGTCGGAGTTCTGGGTTGTGGTATTCGGATCAGTTGCAGAGGAAGAATTACCACCGCAACCTGCAAGCAGTGAAAAGCACATTGCAACTGCAGTAAGTCCTGATATTGCTTTAGTTTTTTTGTTTAACATAATTGTACTCCTTTTTGTAAACGTTTTTATACGCATGATATAGTATATCATATTTTTCCAATAAAGTCTATATTTAAAAATAAAAAATTTCAATTTGAGTTCATTTTTCAAAAAACGATGTAGTTTTATGTTTTAATTAAAGTTTTCAGGTTGACAACTTAGCTGAATTCATATATAATATAAATAGGTATTTGTAAAGGACTGTTGTCAATGAAAGTCGCACTTGCACAATTTGATATCATATGGGAAAACAAGAGTGAAAATACGAGAAAGTGTGAGGTTTTTTTCAAAGAAGCCTCTGCGTCGGAATGTGATCTTCTTATCTTTCCTGAACTTACATTGACAGGGTTTAGTATGAACCTCTCGCTTTGTGAGGACTTTCATAATAGTGAAAGCATTACTTTCTTTCAGAACTGTTGCCGTATTTATTCAATAAGCTGTGTTCTTGGATATGGCGAAAGAAGTGATAATAATTACTATAACGAATTACTTTATATCGACAGCAAAGGAATAATAGCTGAAAAATACAGAAAACTACACCCCTTTTCTTATGGAGGGGAGATATATTCAGCAGGTAATGACGTTGCTTGGTTTGATTTTGACGGCTATGATATTGGTCTCAGCATTTGTTACGATCTTCGTTTTCCTGAGATATATCAGCAGCTTTCAAAGAAATGTGAATGTATCATTGTTGCTGCAAATTGGCCTGAAGCTCGAAGAGAGCAGTGGATAACGCTCCTCAGGGCGCGCGCTATTGAAAATCAGTGCTATATCATTGGTTGTAACCGTGTTGGTATTGCTGATAATATAGTTTATAGCGGTGATTCTATGGTAATCGATCCAAATGGAGTAATTATGGTTTCTGCTGAAAGCAATAAGGAGCAGCTCCTGTGCTGTGAGATCGATCTTAATATAGCAAAAAAGCTTCGCTCTGACTTTCCCGTTAAGAAAGACAGGCGAACTGACTTATATAGAAATTTTTATGAATGAGGTGGGGATTTCATGGAAATTGAAAAGAAGATAGAATGGCTGAAACCTGAGCGTGTTCTGAAGCTCACCAATCAGTATAAAAGCCTTTTTGGTATCAATCGTTTGTTTGTTATCGGATTGGGAAAAAATGGCGTAGATTGTGCTCTCCGATGCAAACATATTACTGAGAAGCGCTTCGGTACAGACGATAAAAAGGTAAGATTTCTTTGCGTAGCAGAAGACAAATACCTTGAAAGTGCGTCCTGCGAGGGAACTACCCTTACTACCGGCGAATGTATTCCCGTTGTACCGGAGGAAGCAATATACAAATATCTCAACAACCCTGCAAGATTACCTCAGTATGCCGCTGAATGGTTTGATCAGGGACTTAAGAATTATTCTCCCGCTACCCCTGTTTACGGTCTTACCAAAAGACAGTGCGGCAGGGTTGCGCTGTTTCACAATATCAAGTATATAATCCGTTCCATCGGTGAGGCGCTGAGTGCTTTCGGTGGCTCAGATAAATCGCTCGAGATCGTTATCACCGGTAATATGGGCGATGTTTTCTTTGGTGGAATGTTCATTGATATGGCATATATCCTCAATAAGCTTTTTGAGGATTCAGCTTATCCCGTTAAGATCAACTGCTATATGTTTGCGCCTGATACTGCTGTTATGTTTGAAAACGATCAGCGCGAACAAGGCAACTATTTTGCAAATACCATTCTCACAAAAAATGAGCTTGATAGATTCCAGTGCATGAAAAAGCCTTTTGTCCAAAAGTATACCTCCGCATTTGAGGTTACCTCCGATAAACCGCCTTTCAATGCCTGCTTTATTGCTGCTGCAGAAAAGAACTATCATTACACGCTCGATACAGCTGCGGAAAAAATACTTAACCGCATGGAGATACTTTTCACCAAGGACGATGACGCAGAGCGCATCATGTCGTATAATATGCTGCGTCCAAATGATTCTCATGAATTCCGATATCTTTCTTATGATGTGCAGGTATGCGAGATACCGCTCGGAAAGATCATGTCTTATCTGTGCATCAAGGTGTTTACGATGATAAATCATGCACTGAATAAGAACAATGTCGGTGAAATGCTGCTTGGACATTACAGCTCGATAGTAACACCCGATGAGCGTTACCTTGCGCAGAAGGGTGGAGATCTTCCTGCTCTTGATTTTGACGAGCGAATAAATCCTGCTTTTTCAACTCGTTCATTGAAGATAAGCAGTGATAACGCTGATGAGTATGTCGAAACCTGGCTTAAGCGAATCACGACTTCGACCGAAAAAGGCGCTGAAATTTGCCTTGAAGAAATATCGTCAAGTGTTATTAAGGTCTGCGAGGAAGCTAAATGTGATTTCAGCAAAGGTCCGTTCTATGCAGAAGAGCTTATAAGAAAGTGTCTGCATCAGTTGAGAGTAAGCTCCGCCAAGATAAATTCCGATATGGACGATCTTGCCGATCAGGTGGAGCGCTCCAGAAATCTTGCCAGAACTGCTTATATGAAGGTAAAGACCTCTCCGCTTTTTGTTGGAAAGGCAGTAGAGCAGTATCTCAGCGAGCTTCGTGAATATGCAAATAGCAGCTGCAAGCTTAAGACAGGAAGTACAGTGGTTCAATTCTACCACGATCTTTCCGATAAGCTTACAGATTACCTTGAAAACAATCTTCATAAGACCGCTGAAGCATTTGAAACCATTGCAGTTAACCGTAAGACGATCGTTGAGGAGATCTCTCGTGATCAGACTGAATTCTGCTGTGCTTTTGATGCTATCTCACTTACCGATAAGCAGGTAACCGATAAGCTCGACAAGCTGGTCGAAGATGTTCCCGAGGATCTGCTTTCCAGAGCTTTTGCTCAGTCGGGTATTCTCGAGATACCGCCTGATGACGAAAAGGCACTGGGTCAGGCTGTGGTAAATATTGTTCTGAAATGCTTTTCGTCATTCCTTGGAAAGTCTTTCGGCGAGTTCTGCGAGTTCTTCGGAAAGAAAGATATCATTAGTTATTCAGTTGACAAATGTATCGAAAGAGTTTCTGTACACGCTCCTGTTGCTGATACTTTTGAACTCAACAGAGTCATTTGTCCAAAATCAACTAAGCAAGATGATATCGCCGGTCTCAGAGCAGAATACAACGGCATGAATTATATCTGGAACGGCTCCGTTATGAACATGACTACATCTGTATCACAGATAAAGGCTGCTGTTCAGCTTGAAAAGTACCCCGATTATTCTCAGTGGGAGAATATGCATTATGCTTATGTCAATGATTCGCTCAAGAAGCATGGCATTCATATTTTCAGATAATATGCGACAGCTTCCGCTGATGGCGGAGGCTTTCGCTGTTGTAGAGGTTTTAAATGCGAAAAAGTAATTTTTCTGAAGGAATTCTGGTTTTTGACAGATATTATACACGAAAACCAAATACTGCTATGCTGATCATACTCAGAGTGATTTTCTGCTCATGCCTGTCTGCATCGGCGATGCTATTTGTTTTTTCGCAGTTCGGATTTTCTGTTTCTCTTGCTTTTATAGGCGTTTTTACTGCAATAAGCGCAGCTGTTTTACTATCTTTGTTTACCTTCTTAGGACGCCGTTTTACCGTTCCTGCAATTGGTATTATCGCAGCTCTCATCATATTCTTTAATTTTGAAGAATTCTGGCTGCGGTTTTCGTTTTTCGTTGATGAGGCAATGCTTCTGGTAGACGGACGATTCCTTTTTCCTAAGAGATATCTATTACATGATATAGAGCTATTGTCTACCCAGAACGCACTTTACAACGACGGTATGCTTCTCGGCTGTGGAATACTCTGCAGCCTGTACAGTCTGCTCTGTGCTTTTTCCATGAAGCGCAGAATACGCACACTCCCTGCGCTCATCGGCCTTATTGCGCTCTGTGTTCCGAGGCTGCTTTCTGAAATATTTGAATTCAACCTGTGGTTCGTACCTATCGCATTATTATTTGCCGCAGCGGCTGCTGTTGAACTCAATTATAAAAACGGTCTTGCGGTCACACGTAAGGGCACAGCCGCATATAGATCGCAGGTCAGGGAAGAAGAGCGCAGCTTCAATAAGACCACCGACAAAGCGCCACTGTTTAAGCGCATTGGCATGAGAGCAAGCTTTTACTCAAAGTACACCACTTCGGGAGTGTGCTGTCTTGTTATTTTCGCTTTAGCATTCATGATAGGCTCGGGAATATTCCAAGAGGGTGACAGCATCGACTACAAAGAACTGTATAATCAGCTTTTTGTAGCCGATAACATCGACATCGATCCTGACGGCGAGACACCTCGTGATATAGTTTCCGATTATTTTTCAAGCCCCGACAATGAAATAAATTCTCTCAATATTACAAATCCAGGCAAAGGCGATAGGAGCATATTAAAAGTATCGTTCACGGGTAATAACAATATCTATCTGCGTGGAGATATAGGAATTGATTTTGACGGAACTGGCTGGACGACCCCTGTCGAGACAACTGCAGATTGGCTCAACAGCGACATATCAGATAGTTACCGACCTGCTGAGATCCATATCCTTAAGGCCTTGGCCGATGCGCTTGGTGTTGACGAGTATAATGTGAC
>JAZNWG010000252.1:0-3750 GCA_045593225.1 Oscillospiraceae bacterium | reverse complement strand
TTAAGCTGCTTTGCAACGAGTGCAAGGAAAAATACACTCTGACAGACCCCGCAGATCTTCGACTTGTTGGAAAGACCCAGCCTGTTGACATCTATCGCGCACGCAAGGGCGGCTGCAAGGCGTGCAGAAATACTGGCCATTCAGGCCGTACTGCTATCCATGAGATCATCGTTACATCTAACGATATCAAGGAGCTCATTTCCGCAGGTGCTACTGCTGAGGAGATCGGCGAGCAGGCAAAGAAGAACGGTACACGTCTGCTGCGTGATAACGTAACCGAGATGGTGCTTGCAGGCAGAACCACAATGGATGAGCTTGTAAAGGCAACCTATACCGTATAAAGAATATTGTATTGTATTTTATTTATTATATTTCATATTGTATTTTAAAGGAGAGTTAAAGAGTGGAAGGTAATAACAACATCATGGACATCAACCGTATTCTGGACGAGGCGAGAGAGCTTGGCTGCTCGGACTTGCATTTTACAGCAGGTCTTCCTCCCATAGTACGTCTGCACGGCTCTATCAGAAAGCTCAGCGGCTATCCCGACTGCACCGAGCCGATCATCGTTAATATCATTAACCAGATCACTTCTATCAAGCACAAGTCCCAGATCTCCAAGGGCCTCGATACTGACTTCTCGTACGTTTCCACATCGGGCTTCCGTCACAGAGTTAACGTATACAGACAGCGCGGCTACCATGCTGTTGCTCTCCGTCTGCTGAGAAACGATATCCCGACACTGGCTGACCTCAGCCTTCCCGCAACACTGGGCGAGTTTGCGCTTGCTCCTCGTGGACTTGTTCTTGTAACAGGCCCTACAGGTTCGGGTAAGTCTACAACTCTGGCAGCTATGATCGACCATATCAACCGTCAGAAGAACTGCCACATCATCACTGTTGAGGACCCTATCGAGTATCTGCACACACATAAGCAGTCCATGGTAAACCAGCGTGAGATCGGTCAGGACGTTGACAGCTTTGCAGGCTCTCTGCGTGCTGCGCTCCGTGAAGACCCCGATGTTATCCTCGTAGGTGAGATGCGTGACTTTGAAACAATCAACGCCGCAGTAACCGCCGCAGAAACAGGTCACTTGGTGTTCTCCACACTGCATACGACAGGTGCGGCTGAAACTATTGACCGTATCATCGACGTATATCCTCCCCACTCTCAGGGACAGATCAGATCCCAGCTTGCAAACTCTATCGTTGGTATCATCTCCCAGACCCTCGTTCCCACATCGGACGGCAAGGGCAGATGCGCAGCGCTTGAGATACTCGCAGCTACTGATGCTATCCGCTCCATGATCCGCGAGGGTAAGATATTCCAGGTACCTACAGCTATTGCAACAGGTAAGAAGAACGGAATGTTCACTCTCGACCAGGATCTTGCAAGACTCGTGCGCATGGGTAAGATATCCAATGAAACAGCTCTTGGACGCTGCCAGGATCCCAACGAGTATAAGCGCTACCTCGACATGGGTGTATAATTTTAACGACGATAAGCACGCATCTGCTGCGTCAATCGCTCTACGACAGGCACAAACTCTACGACAGGCACAAAGCCTGGTCGTAGCACGATTTCCTTGCATCTGCGCACTCCTCGCCGTTAAAATGCGGTGACGATAAGCACGCATCTGCTGCGTCAATCGCTCTACGACAGGCACAAAGCCTGACCTGTAGTGCAAGCAACGCTGATTATATCGCAGGGCAACAATTGTAGCCTTTTTGTGGCAAAAATGCAATTTCGGATAGTAAAAGTATACAAAAATTTACTTGACAATAGTTGTTTTTTTACGAAAAAGTCGTTTGTGATGAAAAAATGGAAAAAAACACTTGCATTTTTCAAAGGCTTGCGATATAATTAGTATACAAACAGAGACGGTCTCTGTTTTTGAAACGGATATAGCCGCGCTGCGGTTATACATAAAAAATTTTTATTAGGAGGTCTTTATTATGATAAAGAAGCTTCAGGCCCTCAAGGCTAAGAAGGGTTTTACCCTCGTTGAGCTGATCGTAGTTATCGCTATCATCGGCGTGCTCGCAGCTATCCTCGTTCCCGCAATGCTGGGTTACGTTACCTCTTCTCAGGTAACATCTGCTAACTCCACAGCAGCATCCCTCAAGAACAACATCGACAACTTCCTCACAGCTTGTGACACAAACGGTTACGGCATGCTGAGAGGCGCTACCAACACTTCTAAGTTCACTATCACTGTTACTGGTGGTACTTGGTCTGTTACAAACTCTACTACAGGTTCTTTCAAGAACGGTAACGGCAAGAGCTGGGGTGGTTCTGGTTCCGGTTCCGCTGGTGCTACTAAGGTTGGCGTTGGCGCTCCTGAGTCCCTGCTCGCTATCGAGCTCGCTGACCTCTTCCCCGAGGTAGAGACAGCTGTATGTGAGGCTTGGGTAGAAGGCGGTAAGTGCATGGCAGTTTACTACTCTGCTGATGATGACGCTGCTATCTCCTCTATCGCAGCAATGCTCGGTTCCGGCGGTTGGACATCCGATGTATTCGCATGGGATAACACAACAGCTGGTGTAACTTCCGAAGGTTTCATCGTAGGTACTGCTCCCGAGCTGGCTCTGGGCTAATATTTAGCTACATAGCTAAACAGCTAATATTTAAACACAACGTTCCTCGGCGGCGCAAGCCGTCGGGGAATTGGTGTTGTATAGGGTTTTCAGTTTTTTTGCCTTTGTTTTGTGCGCGCCTCAGAGCAAAGGCAAGAAAATTGGGAGGTCAGGTAAATGAAAAGGGTATTGGCAAAAAGCAGAAAAAGCGGCTTCACTCTGGTGGAGCTTATAGTTGTTATTGCGATAATCGCTGTGCTGGCAGCTATCCTTGTGCCTGCACTCCTGAATTACACGACAAGCTCGCACGTGACCTCGGCCGACTCCACTGCGGCATCGTTTAAGGGTATCGTAGAGCGCTTCCTGACCGAATGTGACGCCAAGGGCTACGGCATGAAGCAGTCGTCCACTGCAGCTTCAACGATCACAGTTACCGTAAGTAACAGCACATGGACGGTATCTGTTACTGATACAAGCAGCTTCAAGGACGGAGACGTTACAAAGTGGTCCGCCGCAGGCACTGCAATGACAGATGCTGATACTATGTCGTCGCAGATGAGCAACGCTCAGAATGTTCTTGCACTGCATATGCTGAATGAGTTCCCTGAGCTTGAAACGGCATACATCTGGATGGCTGTACATAAGGGCACAGTCGAGGCGCTTTATTACAGTCCCGACGGTGTGAGCCAGTCCATGCTTGAAACTACATACAGCAACGGAGTTCTTTCTTCTACCACTGATGTTGACTGGAAGCAGGGCCTCTGCGTCTGGGATAATAACAACGCAGGAGTTACTACCAGCGGTCATGTTATAGGAACCGCGCCCAAGCTTACGCTGGGTACTCCGTAAAAACAAATCACAGCTTTATTGCAAGGAGGAATTTTTGGTGATAAAGTATCTGCAGAATCTCAGAAATAAAAAGGGTTTCACTCTGGTGGAGCTTATTATCGTCGTAGCGATCATCGCGGTGCTTGCTGCTATGGTGATCCCGATGTTCAACAACGACGACGCTCAGCGCAGGGTCGTTAACACCTATGCATCGGATTTCTTCACAGGTCTTCAGTTCAATTTCACACGCTATCAGAAGACCGAGGCTGATATCTCGCCTGCTATTGCGGCAGAGGTAGCTGCTGATATAGCCGCAGGAAAGACCCCTTTCATGAAATACGATCCT
>JAZNWG010000251.1:0-8910 GCA_045593225.1 Oscillospiraceae bacterium | reverse complement strand
CGTAAGCGCGCATTTCGGTATCGAGACCACAAACGAGATATCCCAGCACCAGTACGACACCGCACAGCAGCTTGCAGACTGGGGTGCTGATATCATCATCGGCACACAACCGCATACTATCCAGTCGATGGAGTACCTCGAAAAGGCGGACGGCGGACAGGCTTTCGTGTTCTATTGCCTCGGAAACTTCCTCTCCGCGCAGTCTAATCCCTACTGTATGGTGGAGATGCTCGGACAGATAACCGTTACAAAGGAGCATCTGTCGGGCGAGGTCACTATCTCCGATGCAGGTGCTATTCCGCTGATAAACCACTATGATTACAGCTATTCCGATATCCGAGTTTATCCCTATTCCATGTACACAGAGGAGCTTATGGCTTCTCACGGCTGCGACGGTATGACGTTCAGCTTTGTGGATATGCTGATAGAGCAGAATATTCCTGATGAATTTTTAATACAGTAACGTATTAGCGCAACCTTTTTGCTCGTTATTTTGTTTTAACTGTAAAGGGAAAATTCTGCCGAAAGGAATGATATAATGAAAAAGCGTTTTATTTCGATGCTCTGCATGGGTGCGATGATGCTCGGACTTGCAGGCTGTAAGAGCGACAGCGTTACTTCGGTCGGCACAGGCGCAGGCGGTGCGGCGGCAGGCGGTACCACAGCTGCGACCACGCAGACGGATATCGCGGAAGTCCCCGAGTTTGAGATGATAATTGCCAATGAGCCGATAACGACAACAACGGAAAAGATAGATTTCGTTGTGCGATATAACGGCGATGACCCAGATATGACGCTGCGCTATGGGGCAAAGACCACTCTGGATAAGCTCTGTGCTGATGGCAGCTGGCAGAACATGAATCCTGACGGGGAATATATCCTCATTGCTTTCGAAACAGAGCTGCCGTTCTTTTCCGGCGGATATAACCTTGCAAGCATAAGCGAGCCGCTCACAGCAGGCACCTACCGACTTTCAAAGGAGATAAACGACGGAATTGTCGTATCGACACAGTTTGAGATAACCGAAGGTCCTGCGGCTGAACACACTACCACAGCCATAACCGCGACCGAGCCGCTGCCTCCCGACGCTCCCGAGTATCCCGAGTATACCATGACGAGTGGTGCGTATATCCCTGATGAGCCACAGGATATCGACACGCCCGATTATCCTGACTTTGTTGAGCCTGTGCCTCTGGCGGAGTATGATATCATGCTGGAAATAGCCGACGGCTATACTCTGACCTCGGATATGGATTCGTTCAGGGTGGATCTGACATACATCGGTGCAGCCGAGAATGCGGAATACTGCTTCGGCAGCAGCTATACACTGAAGTACTGGGATAATGACCTTGGCGACTGGGCAGTAGTGCCCTTTGGTGAAAACAGTGCATTTGATGCGCTGGGTCACCTTATCGGCAGCAACTGTCCGCACAACTCCATTACCGTTTCGCTGAACGATGATTTCTATGCCGAGCCGCTTGAAGCAGGCAGCTACCTTGTGGAGATCGAAATTGATGGAATTACCTTTGATGTTATGTTTGATTACAAGCATACAGATGACGCAACAGGCTATGTGATAGCCGATGAAAACGGCAGCATTACTCTTACCATAGACGAGATAAAGGCTGACCGCTTTGTTTGTCAGCTTCCGTGGCCCTATCCAGCTTCCTACGAGGTAATGTGCGACACCTCGAAGTTTAACGAGTTTTGCGTCAACGACACTATCGAGGTCGACTATTCGCTGATGCATATTATAGATGATATGCTCTATCGTATTACTCCCACAGATATCGCAATGAGCGATTTTGAGCTTCAGGCAGGCGCTGATTACAAGCCTGTCATCTATCTTTACCCCGAGGAAGAAACAGACATCAGCGTAAAGCTTGACTATAATGGCAAGCTTACTGTTACCGACCCGTACTACGGCGATGGCTGGAGCGTTACAGCAAAGCCTGACGGTACTCTCACGACAACAGACGGCAGCGTTTACACTTATCTCTTCTGGGAGGGTGAGCGCGATTTCGAGTACGACCTTACCGAGGGCTTTTGTGTAAGCGGCAAGGATACCGCAGCGTTCCTTTCGGAAAAGCTCTCCTACCTCGGACTTTCCGACAGCGAGAAAGCAGAGTTCGGCGATTTCTGGCTGCCGCACATGGAAAAGAACGCCTATAACATCATCACGTTCCGCGGCGAGGACTACACTGACAATGCGGTGCTTGATATAGACCCTCTGCCCGACACGGTTATCCGCGTGTTCATGACATACGCGCCTTCTGACGAGTATGTTGAGATAGCGTCACAGGAGCTTTCGCAGGCTCCCGAAAGAAGCGGCTTTACGGTCGTTGAATGGGGCGGCGCGGTGCTTTCGCTGAATTAAAAATAGCAGCAAACAGCGGCATCTTTATGATGCCGCTGTTTTTTTATTTGAAGCTATTAACGAGCCACTCGAAAAATTCAAACAGCGCGAATTTAATCTCCACCTTTTCTGCTTTTTCTTCGCTCACCAGCACATCGGGCAGAAGCTCGGTCTGCTTTTCTTCGGACGCAACAGGGATACAAAGCGGCGGAAACATTACGCACCACCAGTTCTGCCCCTCGCCGCTGCCGAGCGTTATCCTGAGCGCGGTGTATTCGCCTGCGGGGAGCGTCACGTTGTCGTATACGCGCGTGTTGAAGTGCATATTGCAGAGCTCGGCCTTTGCGCCGTATGGCGCGCCCTCTGCGGCAAGAAATTCGTTGCAGGACTGCTCTATCTCGGGTAGCAGCGCTTCGGTCTGCACTATTGCCTGCTGTACATCGCTTTCGCAGGCGAGCCTTGTACTGTATTCCTGTAAGATATAGTCGCGAAGTCTCAGCTTGATATCCTGATCGTATTCGCTGTCAGAGTTTGCGGGGATATGCAGGCGCAGCACCTCGCTCTGTACGCTCTCGCAATCCGCCGCAAACCCACGGAATCCCGACAGCAGCAGCGCCGCTGCAATACCGAGAGCCATGATTATATCTGCCTTGAATATCTTCATTATGTATCACTCCTTTGTAATTTCAGTATTGACGGAGTGAAGAAAAATAAACAGTGCCGCATTATTTTTTGCGGCACTTAATTATTCTATGAACGGGTTCACCGAAATAAAAGTCAAACCCTTTTCTTTCTGCCCGAAAAGCAGCTCTATCGTATCGCCCTTGCTGTATACTATTTCGGACGGACGGTTGGTGTTGAGCGGAATGTTTCGAGATATAAATTCCTGCTGCATAAAGTCGTAGTAGAATACTTTGAGCATACCGTTTGAGGTATAGCCGACGTGTGCTGTGACGACGTGTATTTCAGCGTACTGCATTATGCGGAATTTGTCTCTCAGCGACAAGATCAGCGTTGCTATGAAGAGGACAGCAATAGCACCAAGCTCAATATAGACATTGAATTCGGTGTTGACTACCACTACCAGCATAAGCAGCGCAAAACCCAGTCCCATGCCGAAAAACTTCTTGTCAAAAGCGGCAAGCTTTTCGCGCTTGTCGTAAGTGAGATGGCGGTGCAGCTCCTTCAGATATTCAAGCTCTTGCTCTTCCATGGCACACTCCTTTTGCAAAGAAGGGCACTTCGGAAAGTGCCCTTGAAAATTTACTTCTGTAAGAATACGTTGATAAGCTCATGGCCTACGGGACGGAATATTCCCGAAGCCTCTGCATGAGCCTCGTCGAACTTCTCGACACCCTTTACTACCTTAGTGCTGTCGTAGATGAGGTAGGGAACAGGATTTGCGGTATGAGTTTTGAGATCGAGGGGAGTGGGGTGGTCGGGGCAGATGAGGATACGGATATCCTCGCCCTTGAATGCTTCCAGCATCGGGCCGAGCACCTGCTCGTCAATTATCTCGATAGACTTCACCTTGTTCTCAACCTCGGCACGGTGGCCGCACTCGTCGGGAGCCTCCATGTGCACATATACGAAATCAGCGCCGTCCTTGAGCACCTTTATAGCAGCTTCAGCCTTGCCCTTGAAGTTTGTGTCGATATAGCCTGTCGCGCCCTCGACTTCGATAACATTCATATCTGCGAACTTACCGATACCTTTCAGCAGGTCAACAGCGGAGATCATCGCGCCGCTTACGCCGTACTTTTCCTTGAAAGGAGTAAGCTCAGCGCGCTTGCCTTCGCCCCAAAGCCAGATACTGTTTGCAGGACGCTTGCCGCGTGCGATCCTCGCCTTGTTTACGGGGTGATCCTTAAGCAGGTCATAGCTGCGCTTCATGAGGTCGAGCAGCTTTTCTGCGTTGGGAGAGGTGCTGAGATATTCGGTCACGACTCTGCCTGTGATGTCGTGAGGGGGAGTCATGTTGCCTACGTCCAGTGTGCCGTTGTTCCAGATAAGGCAGTGGCGGTAGCTTACGCCGCTGTAGAATTTAAACTCGTCGTTGCCGAAGTTCTCTTCAACGTACTTGATAAGCTCAGCAGCCTCTGCTGTGGAGATATCGTCCGCGCAGTAGTCTACCATCGTCTTCATGGTGTAGTCAGCCTCGTCAGAAACCGTGACAAGGTTGCAGCGGAACGAAACATCTGTGGATCTCATGTCGATACCGATAGAGCCTGCCTCCAGCGG
Organism: Oscillospiraceae bacterium; assembly: GCA_045593225.1. GTDB lineage: Bacteria > Bacillota > Clostridia > Oscillospirales > Ruminococcaceae > CAG-115. The sequence goes on along the minus strand of JAZNWG010000251.1, from coordinate 4,313 downwards.
AGAACGGCCTGTATAGTATATCGCGGGGTCATAGCCAAGAACGGAGAGGTTTGCAACATCGCTGCCTGGCTTCAGACCCTCGCCTACGGTCTTTACCATGCCGACCTCAGAAACCTTTGCTATCCTGTCCATGTTGGGCTTGTTAGCCTTGCCCATGGGAGTTGTGCCGCCGAGATCCTCGCGCGGTGTATCGGCCATGCCGTCGCAGAGAAGAACTGCGTATTTCATGTTAGTTACCTCCTGATGTCTATTATATATTTCGTTAATATTTTAGCACATTCAGGAGCGATTTGCAATAGAATTTTGCTTATTTTTGTGAAATTATAGGCTCATCTTCGGGAAGAAGCTCCAGCGAAACAAGCTTTGCCCATGTTCCGACGCCGCCGCTTCTTCGCGAATTATGCAGATACTCGGCTGAAATTCCGCTTACAACAGCCTTTACGCGCACCTTTGAGCCGTCCTGCGGCAGCAGCGAGGTCATCTCCTCGGGGTAGGTGATACCCTCTGTGATGTGTATTCTGCGGTTGGCTCTGTAATCGCTGTAATCTATCGTGGGGAAGAGGCAGTCATCGTCAAGCTCAATAAAAATATCACCCTTCTCGCTCAGAAACTCGCCCCATGTATCAAGGTAAGCTTCGCCTGTTATCTCAATGCTGCCGTCAAAGGTGACGTAGCCGCCGTTAAAGTAGCTTTGGCTGTCCATGACATCAATGACAGTGCGGCACTCCTTTACGGTAAGTCCGCCAACGGTATCGCCTGTGTGATACAGCTTCACCGTATCATCAGACGGGTCTGTCAGCCACACTCTGCCATTGCACACGACAGAGGAGAGAACTGAATAGACGGTAGGATCGAATATGTTGTCTGTTGCATTGTTGTGAGCGCCAGAGCCGACAGTAACGGTGCTGTCGGGAACGATAGCACTGCCGTCGTAGTCGCGCAGGATTATCTGCGGAGTGGTTAGCCTGCCTGCCGATATGCGAGAGGCGATACGCTTCTCACCGTCCTCTGACCATTCGATCACCCAGTTGGTGAAATTGCCGTTTCCGTCTGATCTGTAGCGCCTTGAAATATTCTCGGCACCAACGACTTTAACGATCCTGGCGGTGTTAAAATTCAGAGCAAAAACGCTTTCGAGTGTGATAAAATACAGCCAGTTTCCGTCTGCATAAAAATCTGACACACCGATGAATCCACTGATACCTCGGAGATCAAAGGCTTTCACCTTGCCGTCCGACTTTCGGGTAACAACAGCCCCTGATGAAATGCCGTAAGTTGTGGACTTGTCCGCAGAAGTAACGATATAATCGCCGCTTTCAAAGCTCTGTATCGCCGAAAGATCGCCCGTGTCGAGCGTAGTTATCTCATGCGTTTCAAGGTCGTATGCTATATACTTTTCATAGTCGGTTTCATAGCAGTAAAGCTTGTCGCCGTGACGCTGGTATATGTGCATATAATGATCGAGATAAAAGTCCTTCATCAGAGTGACTGAGCCGTCCGTGCGGTCGTACAGATACATACTGCGGTAGGTGCTGTCGGAATCTTCGAATATCACATATCTGTCATCGGTAAGATAAATGCCATACCAGCTAACGTTAAGCTCCGTACCGTCGTCGGCAGTTTCAATATAACGTACCTTGCGGCTTGCGATATCATATACGCAAAGACCTTTGTCATCGGCAGGGTTGAAAAGCTGGCCGTCGGAATATCTCCATTCACACAGCATTTCCATCACTTCGCTCGTGTATACTATCTTACCGTTCTTGACATGAACGATACGTGAGTATGGGCTTAACTGACCGCCTGTGTTATAATCTATGACAACCACCCAGTCGGTCTGATCGCTGCCGACATAATAAGGGGCATAACCCACATAATCAAAATAATTCTTTCTGCGTATTTCTTCCAGTTCTTCTTCGGTGCGGTGGGTTTCAAAATATTCTACGAGAGAAAGGTACGATTGGTCGCTCTCAAGGTCAACCCCAGGCAGCTCATACCCTACCTCCTCAACCAGCGCAAGCAGGTCCACTTCCGTGCTCTCGTCAATGACAATCTTCGCCTCAAGATCGCCCACTGTCGGCACTATGTAGTCATAGCCCTCGGGAAGCTTGTTTTCGCCCTCTTCTGGAATATCGTCAACTATCACGGGTGGCGCAGTAGTTTTAGCGGTGGTGGCTGCGGAAGTGGTCGTTGTTGCAGATGTGGTCTGCGCAACCTCTTCTGTTTCGGGCAGCGAGGACTCGTTGTTTACGTCCTCCGCGCAGCCTGTCAGGAGCAGAGCGGAGCAAATGAGCAGAGCGGATAATCTTTTCATGTTTTCTACCTCCCCGAATATTTCTTTAGTTAGATAATATATCGGTTTCGGCAAAAAATCAAGAGGTTTTTGTAAACTGTAACCGCCCTGTAATCATTTGTAATCGCTCTGTAACCATTTGTTACCGCTTTGTAATTTTTGGGGCAATCTAAGTCATTTTTTCCCGCATAAAGGACAGTATCTTCCGCTCTCTTCGCGATACCTGAACCTGCGTCATGCCGAGCAAGGCTGCGGTCTGACACTGGGTGAGCTGCTTTTCGTAGCGCAGCAGTATCAGCCTGCGGTCGGGAGCGGTAAGCTCGGCAATGCACTGGCGCAGTGCAAGGCGGTCAATCAGCTTTTCCTCGCCAGATGAAGTGGGTATATCAAGCGGATTTTCGTCATCTGATGCAGGGGATAGCGACAGCGGCGGAATTCCTGCGGTTATCGCTTCGGCAGCCATTTCATTTGAAACGCCAAGACTTTCGGCGATATCTGAAATGCGCGGCTCTTTGCCCTCTGCGAGGAGCCTGTCCCGCTCTCTTGCGGCTTTCAATGACAGCTCTTTAAGGCTTCGGCTGACCTTTACGGTGCCGCCGTCGCGGAAAAGCCGCTTTATCTCGCCTAAGATGACAGGCACGGCGTAGGTCGAAAAGCACAGACCGCGCTCATGGTCGAAGTTGTCATACGCTTTTACAAGCCCCATACTGCCTGCCGCGAAAAGCTCCTCATATTCTATTCCTCTGCCGCGGAAGCGGTTTGCGAGGGAATGCACCAGCGGCAGGTTGCTTTCAATAAATTTATCGCGCTCCACTTACTTCACCCTGCGGCTGAGCTTTTTCTCCATGGTGACGGTTGTGCCCTTATCCTTGCTGCTTCTTACGCGCAGCTTGTCCATAAAGCTTTCCATCACCGAAAATCCAAGTCCTGAGCGTTCCTCCTCGGGTGCAGTGGTAAACAGCGGAGTCATTGCCTGCTCTATATCGGCGATTCCGCTGCCCTTGTCCTTTATCGCTATGTAGATAGTGTTGTCAGAGTAGCGGCGAAGTATGAGCTCCACCATGCCGACGGTGCTGCGATAGCCGTGAACTATCGCGTTTGTCACTGCCTCGGAAACGGCGGTCTTTATCTCGCTTATCTCCTGCACGGTAGGATCGCACTGCGATATGAACGCCGCAGCCGCCGAGCGCGCAAAGCCCTCGTTCACCGAGTAGGACGGGAATTGTATCTTTGTATGGTTCAGCAGTTCTCTTTTCATGCTTTCACTCCTTCCGCAAGCAGCCCCTTAAGTCCCGACAGCTTTATCACTGCCGCAATGTTTGGACGCGCATTTTTTATTATGATATCGCCGCCGTAAGCCTGCACCGCTTTCAGCCTGCCGAGTATCAAGCCGATCCCTGAGCTGTCCATGAAGCCCACGTTTTCAAAGTCCAGTATCAGCATATCGGGCGAGGACAGCGCTATAACGCTGTCAAGCTCCTCGCGCATGAGACGTGCCGCATGGTGGTCGATATCCCCGTAAAGCGCCGCAGTTATGCGCCGCCCGTCGTTGTATAGCTTTATCATTTTACTTCCCCTTTCATGGTGTTATCGTGTAAATGATAGCATATCAGTGCTGAATTTAATGTCGTTATTACAGCGTGTTTTTTTTCGCATATTGTCCCATATCGGTCTTTTCGGTCGGAATGTGCTTTTGTATATGGGTAAATTCACCTTTATGGCGAAAACGTGAATTAAAAATGAAAAAGTTACTTGATTTATGATAGGAATTGTAGTATAATATATAAGAATTAGCTATATTCCGGTTATTTGCGCGTATCTTTTCTGAAAGGAGTGACCTGCAGTGGGCGAAAAGCTTAACATCTGCCTTATGAACGACTCGTTCCCGCCGCTTATCGACGGCGTGGCTAACTGCGTTATAAATTACGCTAATGTTATCCAGGAGCAGCTCGGCACTGCGACTGTCGTTACTCCCAATCACCGCGACGCTCCCGAGGACGATTATCCTTTTGATGTTGTA
>JAZNWG010000250.1:0-2665 GCA_045593225.1 Oscillospiraceae bacterium | reverse complement strand
ACCTTGTCACCCTTTTTCACGCCGCCGCGTACCGCCGCGACACTTTCTTTGCTGCAAAGCTCGACAAGATTTCCGCCGAGGTCCAGTATCACACCATACGCAGGCGTTGATACACACATCATTGCAGTGACTTCGGGTATCTCGTCAAGGTCATAGTCAGTCCTGCCCGACGCATATCGTCCACGGCCTATTATATGTGCACGCTGCACTTCAAATTCAAATATCCTGAGCACGGAATTTTCACGGTTCGGGGCGTTCACAGCACTGTATATGCCGAAAACAACAAAGCCCACGGCAGGTATCATAAACGGAAGTGCTATCAAAGCCGCAAGCGATGCATCTTCACCTCGCACAGCCGTTGCAAGGACAGTCGATATGACTACGATCATACACACAAAGCCTCCTGCAACAAATGCGTAGCCAATGTTTTTAGCTTTCCTTGCTGAAAATAAAGTGAGCAGCTGATTTCTGTCTTCATTTGTCGCTCTTGATTCTTTGCCTGTGGTAAAATCAAAACAAGACCGCTTTGCGCTAGTGCAGCCATCGCTTTTAAATACCTTTCCCTTGAGCTTGCCGTTATATCCGCTGAGCATATTTTCGTTCTCCCCTTTCATCTTTACTGTGCTATAATTCGATTTTACCACAAAATCCCGTCCTTTTCAACCGTCTTTTAAACTCGCCAGTAATAATTCGCCATACTCTCCATATATTAAATTAGAGTATAAAGGTTTGTACATGAAAAAACTCGTTTATTTTTCACTGGCTTTTTTGCTTATGCTGATGCTCTTGCCACTCTCCCCTGCCGCGAGTGCCGAAGGTAGTGCAAAAGCCGAGATCCTTATAGAAGCCGACACCATGCAGGTGCTGTCCTCGTCTAATGCTGACGAAAAGCTGCCGATGGCATCGGTAACCAAGATAATGTCGCTGCTGCTATGGGCAGAAGCAATAGAGGACGGCTCGCTCACTTTAGAAGAGCGTGTAAAAGCCTCTGCCGCAGTTCAGGAAGCGGACGGCTCCACGATATGGCTGTCTGTCGGTGAGGAAATGACCGTCGCTGAGCTTATCGAGGCCGTCATAGTAGCCTCGGCAAATGACGCTTGCGTCGCACTTGCAGAGCATACCGCAGGCAGCGAGGCGCAGTTTGTGAAGCAGATGAACAAGCGCGCCAAAGAGCTTGGAATGACCAACACCCACTACACGAACTGCGTAGGCTATGATGACAGCGGCCACTACTCCACCGCACGCGACATCGGTATCGTTACAGCCGAGCTAATGCAGCATGAGGTCTATCGCGGCTGGTTTCTGACGTGGCTTGATTACCTCAGAAACGGTCAGACGCAGCTGGTAAACACAAACAAAATGATTCGCTACTATGACGGAATACTCGGCGGCAAAACAGGAACTACCGATAATGCAGGTTGCTGCCTGTCCGTCTGCGCCGAGCGCGGCGATATGCGGCTTATCGCGGTGGTGCTGGGCTGCAAGGACGACGATTCGCGCTTCGAGAACGCCGAGGCACTACTTGATTACGGCTTCGGGAGCTTTCAGAAGTTCACACCCGAGGTAGATAACAGCAAGCTGTTACCCATAACTGTGCTCCGCGGAACGCAAAATGCCGTTCAACCCATAGTCGAGCAAAACGGCAGTGAATGTATCATCAAAAAAGGTACAGCAGAAGCTGTAGAATACGAATATACCTTTGTCGAACAGGTCGCTGCCCCCATCGCAAAGGGTGATTTCCTTGGTGAATATCTCGTAAAAGCCGATGGAGTTGAGGTGTTCCGCTCGGATATAGTAGCTATGGATGATATAGAACAGATATCGTTCTGGTATTGTCTTATGGAGATACTCGGGCAGCTGTTCAATATGTAAAAAAGGACCCGAGATGATCTCTCGGGCCTTTTATATGATTATTTATCGCAATCCATAAACACCCTTGATCCTGTCGCGCCCGTCTGTCCCTGATACTTTCCGTTATAGGGATTAAGCGCATGGTCATCAAGCTTTGCAAACACAAGCTGTCCTACTCGTCTGCCTGCTTTGAGCTCAATAGCGCAGCGGTTTGCATTGAACAGCTCCAGTGTTATTTCGCCCTTGAAGCCAGGGTCTACCCAGCCTGCATTCTGAATAAAAAGTCCCATTCTGCCCAGCGAGCTTCTGCCCTCGACAAAAGCCGTAAGGTCATCGGGCAGGCTGAAATACTCCATTGTGGTCGCAAGCACGAACTGGCCAGGCAGCAGAAGATATGTATCGGTCTTGATGGTCTTGTATCTTATCTCGCTGTCAAGACGAATTATTCCGCTACTCGTGTCCTCTACTATGCTGAATGTGTCGCCAAGGCGGATATCTATGCTCGCAGGCTGTATCTGCTCGGGGGTAATCGGAGCTGCGCCAAGCGTGCCCTCCTCTATCATTTTCATTAAGGTCTTGTCGGATAATATCATTTTTTCGCCCTCCGTAATACTGATATAATAATTGTATAACAGCGCTGGAACTAAGTCAATTCGGCATAATAACCATTATTGCCAAGAAAAACTAAGCAAATGCCCAAATATTTCTTAATTTTCGGCAAAGCCCTTGACAATTGACTTAAAATAAGTTAAAATAAAGACGGATAAGCTGTAAAGCTATATGATCCGCGCATTATCGGGAATGTCGCTGTTTA
>JAZNWG010000249.1:0-11523 GCA_045593225.1 Oscillospiraceae bacterium | reverse complement strand
AGTTCAATTTCACACGCTATCAGAAGACCGAGGCTGATATCTCGCCTGCTATTGCGGCAGAGGTAGCTGCTGATATAGCCGCAGGAAAGACCCCTTTCATGAAATACGATCCTACTGTGGGACAGAATATTCTTGGTATGCCGTTTATCTACATAGAGGCGCATTACGACAACGAATTGAAGTATGTCCATGTCAATGTTAATCTTGAGGAGCTTCTGAAGGACACCACCACCACTTCCAACACTGCTTTAGAGCAGCAGCTTCATAACGATATGGCGAACCTGATAAACAAGGCAGGAAACGGTTATTATTACGCTGTTGTTACGATGAACGCAAACTACAACAACCTCAAGGTCATTACCACACACTTCACAGACGAGCGTCTGCCTGAATTTACAGGCGATGTTGCCAATTACAAGAAAGATGTTCTTATGTTTATCGATGAATCCGAGCTTGCGAATGGCTTTTACTGCGGTACTTGTACGGGTGATAACACCAGTGGTGCCTACGTAGGAAATATCGGAACATACTTTTTCAATGTCTCTGATCCAGGTAACAACAATCTGTGGGCATAAAATGTAAAAAACAATATAAAATCCCCCGAAAAGCTAAAGTTTCGGGGGATTTTTGCCGATAATACAAGTAGGGAAAACTATGTTTTCCTTCAGCCGCAAGGCTGAAGCCGCGAAGCGGCGAACTTGTATTTCAAGGTTCACTCAGCCGTCCAAATCTTTGATTTGGAAAACGGCGAGTGGTTCTTATAATAATGTATAGGGGAAAAGTATGCGTAATTATGCGTACTTTCCATAGTCCGAACAAAGGAGGCTATTTTATGGATATTAAAAGAATCAACGGCGTGATATCCGCTTATAACGCAAATCGCAGCAGCAAGGTAAAGAAGACCGAAAATGCTGCTTCCGTTAAGAATATGGATCGTGTAGAGTTCGGCTTTGAGACTGCACTGAAGGCCGCAAAGAACGGCATTGCCGCAGAGGTAAAGGCTGACGCTGCAGAGCAGGATATCGCGGCTGCAAAGTTCGCGGCAGAACAGGGCGTTGCAGCAAACGAGCTTGCGTCCTATATTCTCTTCGGGTAATCGCTCATGGATGTAAAAACAACACAGGCAGTTGTCAAGTGCCTTGAGATCGACTGTGATTTTTATCGCGAGCTGTCGATGTTCCTGATGAAAAAGCACACAAAGATAATGGAGGACGATCTCGAGTGGCTGACTAACTCGCTGAATGACGAGCAGGCATATGTTATGAAGAGTCAGTCGCTTGAAACCAAGAGGCTGCAGCTGTTTCAGGGACTCGGAATAGCAGATAGAAAGCTGAACGATCTGATCGAGGAGGCGCCCGAGGACTACAAAGCAAAGCTGAAGCTTCTCGGAACGCAGCTTACAGAGCTTGTTGACAGCATAAAGGAAATGAACGCGCAGACTAACGACATAGTAAAGCGCAAGCTTGATAATCAGGCTGAGTTCGTAAAGCGCGCGGGTATATTGAACAAGCCCGAGACCTACAACAAGAACGCGGCAAAGGAAACAGGCGGTTCGTCCGCAACAGTTATCCGCAAGATCTAGGAGGAAAATATATGCGCCCTACTTTTTTAGGCTTTGAAACACAAAAGCGCACATTACAGGTTGCACAGAAAAGCCTTGACATAACAGGCAATAACCTTTCAAATACAAACACTGTCGGCTACACAAGACAGCGCGTAGACCTTTACGCGATGTATATTTCAGGCAATCAGAGCCTTCGCTGGTGCAGTGAAACGAACAACCTCTCCCTCACAGGACAGGGCGTTAATGCTTACGGCGTAAGCCAGATGAGAGACCAGTACATTGACAAGCGTTACCGTGAGAATGTCGCTGTTGAATCCGAAACAGAGCACACCATCGAGATACTTTCTGAGGTGGAGGACGTTCTGGATAACTTCGAGACGGACGGCCTGCTCCACTTCACGGAGGCTTTCTTCTCCGCGCTTCAGGATTATTCGGTAGAGAAGCCCGATAGCTCCGAGGTCGCAACTCTCACGTGCAATTCGGCTGTAAACCTGTGCAGACTGCTCAACGACTATGATATCCAGCTCCAGCAGATTGAGGATACATACGTCGGCGAGCTTGAGGATACGGTGGAGTACATAAACTCCCTGCTTGACGATATCAATACACTCAATGACAAGATAGAGGACGAGCTGCTGAACTATCCCGAGGGTTATGGCCCTAACGAGCTGTACGATCAGATAAACCTCTACATCGACGAACTATCCAACTATGGCGAGATCGAGGTCACCAAGAATACGAACGGTACCTTCAGCATCAACCTTTGCGGAGTTCAGGTGGTCGACGGAAACGAGTTCAAGACAACAAAGCTGATCATGGAGGAGTACAAAAATTTCGATCAGGCTATAATCCACTTTGAGAGCGGAGAGAACCTTAATGCTCAGAGCGGTATCCTGAAGAGCTTCTTCAATATGCTCAACGGAAACGGCGTTTACGCTACAGGCAACCAGAACGGTGAGTATGGCATCGCTTATTTCCAGAGTGCTATCAACGAGTTTGCGGCAACCATCGCAAACACCTTCAACAAAGCGAATGGCGCTGATGAGGACCCCTCGAGAGCGATGTTCACAACAGTTCCTGCGGACGCTGTATTCACAGCAGGTAATATCCACGTAAGCGATGCATGGCAGCAGGATCCTACAATGATCGGTCAGGTAAGAACACTTGACGAGCTGACAGGCATGTACACCTACGGTTATGATGAGGTGACCGACGCTAACGGTAATGTAACACTTCAGAACACAAATGTCATCTACCTGCTTTCTCAGTTTGAGAACGAGGATATGAAGTTCGGCAATGCAAATGACTTCCAGGGCGATGTTTACGAGTACATCGCGTTCATGAGCAACCGTCTCGCACAGACCATCACCTACGAAAAGAGCCGTTATGATGCTGCAGTTACCACAGTTGATACGCTGCTTGACGCAAGAGATGAGGTAAGCGGCGTTGATATGGACGAGGAGGGCATCAATATGCTGAACTACCAGAAATGGTACAGCGCTTCCTCACGTATGCTGACAACGCTTGATGACTGCCTTGATAAGCTTATCAACGGCACCGGCAGAGTCGGCCTGTAATATTGATATCATATCTTCTTATAGACTTTATCTATAAGCTGAAAGGAGTTTATGAATGAGAGTAACCAATTCAACGGTTCTTCGTAACTACGACAGAAACCTCAAAAGATTAGGAAAAAACAAATTCGGCTCAGAGCAGAAGATCTTCACGGGACGCTCCTTCAGCCGCGCAAGCGAGGATCCGCTCGGCGCAGCAAAGTCGCTGACAGTAAGAAAGCAGCTTTCCCGTACAAAGCAGTACATGGAAAACCTTGATGTTGCCGATAAGTTCTATACAGAGGCCGAGACATCTATGCTGCAGATATCCGATCAGCTTGCCACTATCCGTGAGACGCTTATCGCCGCTGTAAAGAGCTCAAACGAGCAGATGGATCTCGATATCTACGCACAGCAGCTCGAAACAAGAGTTGAAGAGATGTGCGCAGTGTTCAACACCGACAGCGCAGAGCGAGTTATCTTCGGAGGCGAGAGCAACAATCCCGAGCCTTTCATGCTTGGATACGATGAGAACGGACTCCCCACTGAGGTGCTGTATCACGGTGTTCCGATCAACGCCTACACTAACTGCAAGGACTTCCCCTATTCCAATGATGTTTATATCGACATCGGACTTGGTATGGTGGTAGATCAGGGAACACAGCAGATAGACTCTCAGACCGCTTTAAAGGTATCTTTCAATGGCGCAGGTCTTACAGGCTGCGGCTCCAGTGACAATAAAGCTTCTATCGACGCTGATTCTCTGGTTGACGGCAGCTCCTACACTCTGAACATCTTTGTTGACGGCGAGTCTACTGCTGTAAGCTTTACAGCAGGAGCTGACTCCGCAACAAGCATTGCAAATCTCAATGCTGCTATTGAGGAGGCTTATAAGACCAAGAAGATCAAGCCCACTGTTGACGCTGACGGAAACATCACCGCAGGCGATGATGTTGATGTATATATCCAGAATAACGCAAACGCTGAAAATCAGATTACTGTCGAAAATGATTACAGCTATTCAAAGAATTATATGCAGCTCACTCTTGACGCTGCAAAGGCTTTGAGAAACGGTGATCTTGGATATGCAAATGCTTGCATTGATCGTATCGTAAGCGCTTCTGAAAACCTGCTTGTCGAGATCGCAGACCTTGGTAACGCAGAAGAGTTCATTGAGTTCAACCAGTCCAGATTTGAGACAAGAGAGCTCAACCTCAAGGACAGACAGAAAACACTTGAAGCTACCGATCTTGAGTCGGAGATAACCCTTTACAAGACTTACGAGGCGCTTTACAATGCCTGCCTGCAGATGTCAAGCGCAGTCATTCCCAACTCGATCTTCAATTACATACGTTAATGATCTGAACGTTAATATAACAGGAGGTGTTCGTTATGAATAGCAATTTGCTCCAGATAACAACTATTCCGATCTCAATAGAGATCAAGGTCACCAACGCAAAGTTTGAGGCTGTCGAAACAAAGCAGCCCAAGGTAAATATCACGACAGAGAACGGCGGATTTGTCATGAAGGCCGAGCCTCTCAGGATCAATATTGATACCTATGAGGCGAGAAAGAGCCTTGGCTATGGCAATATGACCGACGGCGATATGCTTAAGCAGAAAGCCTCTGAGGGCTTTACCATCGCATTCCAGGGCACAGCAAAGGTTGCCTCTCAGGGTGATCAGCTGGCAAGAGGCCTTTCGCCCTCTGATATCGCTATACAGAATGCACGTGCAGGCGCAACGATCGAGACCATTATGGAGTTCCTTCCCAAGGAAGGCGCGGACATCACATTCGACGGCGGCAAGCTCAACATCGACTATCAGATGGGCAGCCAGGAGTTTGACTGGGATATTGCTCAGCGAGTTCCGATGGAGTTTATCCCCGGCAGCGTAGAGCTTATCGTGCGCGACAGACCCAGAGTAGAGATTGAGTACATCGGCGGCCCGCTGTATGTTCCACCGAGCTCCGACCCCAACTACGAGCCCCCCGCTTACGAAACAGAATGATGCTTTAACGGAAAGGAGAGGCGCCCGAATATCAGCGCCGATTACTTCGTATGAATATTGTAACAAGAGATTTTGGCGAGATCGAGATCGATGAAAGCACGATCTTAACAATGCCTGAGGGTATCATCGGCTTTGAGGACACCAAAAGATATGCGCTCATCAGCCCGCTCGGCGACGGCGTGTTCCCCATGTGGTTCCAGTCGGTGGAGGCGCCTGAGCCTTGCTTCGTAGTATATGACCCTATGGAGGTATATCCCAGCTATAAATTCGAGATAAGCGATGAAGAGCAGGAAATGCTGAAGCTAAGTGAGGATACTCCCTACAAGTGCCTCGCGGTAGCGATCATTCCTGACGATTACCGTAAGGCGACCATCAACCTCAGATGTCCTATCGTTGTAAATCTGGCCGAGAACATCGCGGCTCAGATAATCCTGACAGAGCATTTTGAGTTCAAGGCGCCTGTATATGCCGAGGAGGGATAAGAAGTGCTTGTTGTAACACGTAAACAGGACGAAGGTCTTATCATCTCCGATGATATCGAGATCACAGTCCTTGAGGTAACTAAGGATAAGGTGAAGATAGGTATTTCGGCACCTAAGGAAGTAAAAATCATCAGAAGCGAGCTTAAGGATGCCCGCCAGACCAATGAGCTGGCAGCGGCAGCTTCGGGCAGTGCGATCGCACAGCTTCTGAAATCTCATAAACAGGAGGACTAAATCATGGCTGATCCTATTCGTTTAAGTGGTATGAGCTCCGGTCTCGATACCGAGGCTATCGTTGAGGCGATGCTGACCACATATCAGACAAAGATTGACAACCAGAATAAGAAGCTCACAAAGCTGCAGTGGCAGCAGGAGGCTTATCAGGATATCATTTCCAAGATGACAAGCTTCCAGAACAAGTATTTTGATGTGCTTAACAAGGATACATATCTGGCAGGTGCTAGTACATTCAACAAGCTCAAGACAGATATCACATCCGCAGGCGGCTCTACATCGGGCATCAAGGTGTCCACTACCTCCAATTCCGCTGAGGGCACATACAAGGTAAGCGTAAGCCAGCTGGCAACATCAAGCACTGTAAAGGGCAATTCCATAGCTCGCGAGGACTATGGTCTTGACCTCAGCAAGGCATTCGATTCTGTTGGCTACACTGACACTGCAAACGACGACGGCACAACCACAAGAAGCTATGACTTCTCGCTTAAGATGCAGGTTGGCGGCGTTACTAAGACAATCAACTTCGCAGCTGAGGCGCTTGTCGGCGCTGACGGCTCTGTTGACAGCGACGCTCTGAAGAGCAGCCTTGTTGACAACCTCAATGAGAAGCTGCAGGCAGGCTTCGGCTACTCCGGCAGAACAGGTGCTGCAGCAACAGGTGTTATCGACGCTGACAACGGCCAGGAGTGGTTCGTGCAGGCTCAGCTTGACGCTGACGGCAACATCAAGTTTGTTGAGGGCGGCAACGCAAGCATTACTGTTACAGAGAATGTGGGCAGCTTCGGTATGTCCGAGGCGGCTGAGAGCGCTGCTCTTTCTCTCACCAGCGTTGCAACGGGCGAGAATGCTGTAAGCATCTCTGTTGGCGGCGTGACAAAGAACGTTAAGTATAACGGCGTTTCCAGCACATACTATGATACCAAGGACAAGGAAGGCAACGAGGCTATCCTTGAGGAATACAACCAGCTGAAGGAAGCTGCTTACCGCAAGGCGAACAACCTTGCTGATGACGCAGAGATAAACGAGACCGCTCTCAAGAATTACAAGTTTACTTCTGCTGATGCGGCAAAGGCTAAGAACTCTGCGGCTCTCACAGAGGCTATCAATGATGCGTTTGCAGCTGAGGGCTACACATTCAGCCTTGACGGCAGCAAGCTTACAGCAAGCGACGGCAACGGCGCTGTAGCGTTTGATATCCAGTCCACCGCAGGTGGTACTCTCGGTATCACAAAGTCGTCCTCTACCAATACCATTACAGCAAAGACAAAGCTTGAGGACATTGGCATTGAGGCTAATGGCGCAGACGGCGGATACACAATGACTATCAACGGTGTTGAGATCAGTGTTGGCGCAGATGCTACCATAAATTCGCTTATAACTGCTGTAAACAGCTCTGAAGCAGGCGTGAAGATGAGCTATTCCTCCCTCACCAACAGCTTCTCGGTCGAGGCTAAGGAGCAGGGCGGCGCAGGCAACGTTATGATCGAGGGCAACGACTTTACTAAGGCTATCGGTCTGACTGATGACAGCGGTGATATGGTGAACTTCACACTCGGCACAAACGCTGTTATCAACGTAAACGGCAAGGAAGTATATCTCAACGAGAATTCTTACACTGTTGACGGAACGACTATCTCCTTTGATGAAAGCATCGAGGTAGGCGAGACCTACACTATCGAGCTTTCCAAGAGCAGCGACGGTGTCAAGGATGCGATCAAGTCCTTCGTTGAGGATTACAACCAGCTGATCGATGATGTATATGAGTATATCGGTTCCAAGCCCAAGACCGATTCCAAGGGCAACTACTATGAGCCTCTCACAGATGCTGAGAGGGAAGAAATGAGCGATGATGAGATCGAGGATTGGGAAGAGATGGCTAAGGTCGGTGCGCTGTACAACGACAGCACCGTCTCCAACATCATGTCCAAGCTGCGTACAATGATGTACAGCAGTGTAACTCTCGAGGACGGCAGCAAGATCGGTCTGTATAACATCGGTATCAAGGCTTCCAGCGACTTCGCTGATCATGGTAAGCTTGAGTTTGACGAGGAGCGCTTCGACAAGATGTACTCTGAGAATGCTGATGCAGTTACAGCTCTGTTTACAGATCCCGATCAGGGCATCATGACAAAGCTTGATGGCGTTCTGGACAGCGCAGTAAAGGCTTCCGGTGCAAACAAGGGCTCGCTGGTACGCAAGGCAGGTGTGGAGAACACCACTTCCGCTATCGACAGCACCATCTTTAAGGAGATGGAGAGGATCCAGGATCGTATCGCAACGCTTCAGGACAGATACGATGCTCGCGAGGAGTACTGGTGGTCCGTATTCACAAATATGGAGTCTATGATCTCTGAGCTTAACAGCCAGTCTACAGCGTTCTCCAACTTCAGCATGTAACAATAAACACGAAAAGGGTATTTACTGATGTCAAATCCGTATTCCGCATACAAAAAGCAGTCTTTACAGACTATGACACCTGTGGAGCTGATCATCAAGATGTACAGCGAGACAGAGCGTCAGCTTGCTATTGCTGTATGTGCAATTGAAGAAGTTAAGGATATCAAGAAAAGCAGCGACGCACTCATCAAAGCGCAGGAGATACTCGGCGCTTTGAGAGGCGCGCTCGATATGTCCGTGCCTATCTCCAAAAACCTCAACGATCTGTACATATTCTTCCAGCAGTGCGCTATGAGGGCGAATATCCGCAAGGACGCTACCGAGATCAAGAAGATCATTCCCATGATCGCTGATCTCCGTGATGCCTATACTCAGATCAGCCAGATGACCAGAGAAGAAATAGAGGCACAGGCGAAGGCTAATGCAGCAAAAAAATAACCAAGGGGTGAGCACTATGGCTGAAGAAATCGGCAGCGCAGCAGTATTGGCGATCGTTCATCAGATCTATGATACTATGCTTGAATATGAAAATGCTACCGACTCGATGGTCAATGCTGACCTTGAGATATTGCAGAACGCCTTGTTCAGACGTAGCGAGCTTCTTGCAAAGCTTGATGAGCTTAAGTTCAGGCTGGATAGCATGATCGTGCTTGAGGACAAGGAAGAACGCATTCTTCTTGAAACACTTGTAAAGGGTGGCTATGTAAGTGCTCCGCTGGACGATGTTCACAAAGAGATACAGCTTTTACAGCGAAATATCACTATCTGTAAGCAAAGAGTGCTGGATAAGGATAAGGTGATCTCAGGACAGTTCAGAAGCCAGCAGATAGACTCCCGCAGGGAGCTTGAAGCTCTGAAAGCCACCAAAAAACAGATTGGCTATTACAACAGCGCAGTCGTGGGACGAACCACAGGCCGCTCGCTCAATAAAAATCTGTAATTGTAAAGTTACCGCCGAAAGGATACCTCCGCAGGGGGTGTTGTCGGGGCATCGAGATAGCTGCTGTATGCAGATTAAAGGTGATCCTTGCCGACAAGAAAGTCCTTTTTCGGCGGTTTAATTTTTATGTGGAAATAACAAATTTCAACAAACGCTCTATTTGCATTTGTGCAAATTGCTCAGCAAAAAATGTCGGTGCGCATGCTTAGAGTTTTAAAGTTTGTGAATAATTTACGAAATTGTGATTTGCTTTTTAAAACTTATATACAACGCTTGAAAATAACCGCTTTTTATTGTATAATTAAAGTAGAGGTTTTATGTAATTTTATATTTTTTACATACATGACACAGGCGTAAATGCTTGATATCAGCAAGCTTTGTGCCTATTTCGGGCGAAAGGTGATTTTAACAGATGGACGTTTATCTGGCACGGCAGCCGATATTTGATACTGAAAATCGGGTATACGGTTATGAGCTGCTGTACCGCAGCAACGGACAACAGAATAGTTATACAGGCGAAAACGGCGATGAATCTACTGCCGATGTCGTTACCAATGCGTTTTTCGGACTTGATATCCGAGAGGTCATCGGCGGCGGTAAGGCGTTTATCAACTTCACAGGCAATCTGCTCAAGCGCGGCGTTCCCAAGATGATATCTCCCGATATCGTGGTGGTAGAGGTGCTTGAAAACCTCATGGTCGACGATGACCTTGTGGAGGCGTGTCAGGATCTGAAGGAGCGCGGCTATACCATTGCGCTGGACGATTTTGAGTTCAACAACACATACAGCGACCTTTTCCAGATCGGCGATATCGTGAAGATAGATTTCCGTATCCCGCAGAACAGGATCGAGGAAACGGCGTATGTGTGCAGGTACTGCAACAAGATAATGCTTGCCGAAAAGATCGAGACCGCTGATGAGTATGAGTACGCAAAGCGGCTTGGCTGTACATTTACGCAGGGCTACTATTTTGCGCGTCCCACGATACTTTCAAGGGACAGCGTTGTTCCGCTTACCATGAATTTCATGCAGATAATGCAGCTGGTATCTCAGCCTGAGCCTGAGATCAGCGATATCGTTGAGGTAATATCCCGTGATACAGCTATGTGCCAGAGGCTTCTGCGACTTATAAATTCCGTTTATTTCGGCGTTAAGAACCGAGTGTCCTCGATAAGCCAGGCGCTGGTCATACTTGGCCTTGACTACCTGCGCGAGTGGGTGTACCTTATGGGTATGCAGCGTATTACACGCAACGACAATGTTGAGGTAATGCGTTTGTCGCTTGTCATAGCAAAGTTCTGCCGCAGTCTTGCTATGCTGATCCCCGAGGCTTCCAGAAACGCGGACTCGTTCTATCTTATGGGCCTGCTGTCAATGCTTGATCATTGCAAGACGAACGATCTTGAACGCAAGCTGAATGAATTCCCCATTACCGAAGATATCAAGGGCGGTCTGCTTGGCAGGAGCGGTGTTTACAGTGATGTTTACAAGCTCGCGCTGAGCTATGAGAGCGGTAACTGGGACGAGGTCGATAAATTTGCTGCCCTGTACAATCTTGAAAGCTCGGTCATCTCGGACCTTTTCGTTAAGTGCGTGAAGGAATCTGAGGCGCTGAGAATGCTGTAACTTTTTTGTGAGGAGTAAAATGGCTTTTTTTCTTGATGAGATCGACAGCTGCCTGTGGGACTATCTGAAGGAGACCGATAAAAAGATCGTGCTTTACGGCATGGGCGACGGCGCGGAAAAGATACGCGCTGTGCTTGATGATATCGGTGTAGAGATAGATGACATAATGGCAAGCGATGAGTTTGTGCGCGGCCACAGCTTTATGGGCTTCCGCGTGAAAAAGCTTTCGGAGATAGAGCAGCTTTACGGCGATGATTTCCTTATCCTCGTAAGCTTCGGAACACAGCTTCCCGAGGTAATGGACAGGATATACGACATTGCTTCCCGTCACGAGCTTTATGCTCCGAATGTGCCTGTTATAGGCGATGGCCTATTTACACTGGATTACGCAAAGGAGCACTATAAGGAGCTTAAGGCGGCTTATGAGCTGATGGCGGACGAGCAGAGTAAAAAGGTGTTCGAGAATGTTATTCGCTATAAGCTCAGCGGTGATATAAGACTTCTTAAGGAGTGTGAAACTCCCCGCGAGGAGATGTATGATCTTCTTTGCATTGGCGCGGAGGAAACGTATGTTGATCTCGGCGCATATAACGGCGACACGCTGGTTGAATTTTTGAATGAGACTTCCATGAAATTCAAAAAGCTGTACGCGATGGAGCCTGACCACAAGAACTATCTCAAGCTCAAGCGCAGGCTTTATATGATAGGCTCGG
>JAZNWG010000248.1:0-1817 GCA_045593225.1 Oscillospiraceae bacterium | reverse complement strand
TACAACATGGACGCAGACCAGCTTGTGGATTATCTTGACGAGTGCAGGGGCGAGCTTCTTGACCTTTCGGGAGCGGACGGCGAGCTTGAAACGCTTCTGCAGCAAAAGCATGACCTCGCAGAGGCGGTAAAGGCTGCTGCTGCAGAGATAACAAGACTGCGCACAGAGGCTGCTGAAAGGCTTTCTTCCGAGATATGCGAGCAGCTCAAATTCCTTGATATGCCTAATGTGAAGATAATCATCGCGGTAGAGCGTGACAAGGTAACTATAAACGGCATGGACAGGGTGGAGATGCTTATTTCCGCAAACGCAGGCGAGACCCCGAAGCCCATAAATAAGATAGCAAGCGGCGGCGAGCTTTCGCGTATCATGCTTGCGATAAAGAGCGTGCTTGCTGATAATGATGATATCCCCACGCTGATATTTGACGAGGTTGACGCAGGCATAAGCGGCAGAGCGGCACAGAAGGTGGGCATAAAGCTTTCTGAAACGGCGCGCAAAAGACAGGTGCTGTGCATAACTCACCTTGCGCAGATAGCCTCGCAGGCAGACCATCATCTGCTTATCGAAAAGAACACCGAGGGTGAGCGCACCTTCACGCGCATACAGACCCTTGATTTCGAGGGCAGAAAGGCAGAGCTTGCGCGTATCATCGACGGTGACGGCAGCAGTGAGCTAAGCCTAAAGACAGCTGAGGAGATGCTGCGGAGAAATAATTGAGTTGTAGGGGCGGAATCTATTTCCGCCCTTTTTAATAACATATTTTATTGGGGCGGATAAACGACAGTAGGGCGGGCTGCCCTCAGCCCTCAGCATGTTTGGCCGCAATGACATCGGCGGTATGAGGCATGCCGCCCTATGTTTGTTCCTCTCAAAAAATCCGATCGTTTTCAATAAATATTAGCGTGTTTTCATGCCATTTTCACATTGCTGGGGTATACTTATGTCATCAGTTGAGAAAAACCTTTGTTTTGTTAAAGGAGAATATAGATGTGCTTCAGTTTCAGGACGCTTGCGGCTGTGTGCTCAGTCGCGGTGTCGCTTAATACAGGCTGTACGGCGAGGAATGATATTCCGTCCTCGGACAGCACGGGCTCCTCGCCGCTTTTTGAGGTGGAGGAAAACGCCGCAGACCGTTTAATAACTCCCGACACGCCTGCTCCCGAGTGCTTTGACGCTCCCGACAGCATAGACTGCACCATAACCTTTGCTGATGACAGTATCGGTATCCGCGGTGACGGCGCTGAGGTGAGCGGCAGTGACGCGGTGATAACCGAGGGCGGTGTGTATCGGCTCTCGGGTGAGTGCGGTAAGGGCAGGGTGATAGTTCGCAGTGACGAGGAAGTGTCGCTTGTGCTTGAGGGACTTGTGCTGCATAATGAGAGCGGTGCGGCAATAGAGAATACAGGTGACGGCAGCCTTGTCGTAACGCTAGCTGACAATACGCATAATTCGTTGGTCTGCGAGGGTGGCGATACGGTGGGAATACACAGCACCTCTGATATCACGATAAACGGTGGCGGCGAGCTGCATATTGATGTCGGCGGAAAGAGCGCGCTGAACAGCCTCGGTGCGGTCAAGCTCTGCGGAGGCAGGCTGTATCTGATTTCTGACGGTGACGGCATCGTCAGCAGCAGCCATATAATCGCGGCAGGCTCTGACACAACGATAAACAGCGGCGCAGACGGACTTAAAGTAACGTATACAGGCTCTGACGGCCTAGGCTATGTGAATGTAACAGACGGAACGCTGGATATAGTTTCTGCAACCGACAGTATACAGGCGGAAAACGCGGTGTTCATCAGCGGTGGCAGCCT
>JAZNWG010000247.1:0-3566 GCA_045593225.1 Oscillospiraceae bacterium | reverse complement strand
CCCTGCTTTCTGAAGTATTCAAGCGTCTGCGGAGCGGTCGCACGTATCTTGTCGGACAGCACCACAAGCGCCTTTGCCGAGATATCCTCGGGCAGCTCGTTTTCATTCGGCTGCTGTGCGCTGTGCGCTAATACAAGCACTCTCATACCCTTTGAGGAATACTTCTCGCACAGCGGCTTGATCGCCGCAAATTTTTCCGCAGAGAGCACAAAGCTCGGTGCGCCTATCGCATAAGTGCCAACGCCGTCAAATGCTGCGACACTCCACTTTTTCGCTGAGGAAAACGGTATCTGTCGCAGACAGGTAAGCGCCGTTCCCTTGCTGTAAGCCGCTTGAATTGCGCTGAGCGTGGGATTGGGGTCTGTCATTGCCGCCGCAAAGGCGTTGAGCGCACTCTCACTATCAAAGCTACTGTCTATCGGGATAAGCTCGGTGACCTCCATGCAGCCCTCGGTGATAGTGCCTGTCTTATCAAGACACAGCACGTCAACTCTTGCAAGGTGCTCAACGCAGTAGAGATCCTGACACAGGGTCTGTTTTGTCGCAAGACGGATCGAGCTTACAGCAAGCGCAAGGCTTGTCAGCAGCACGAGGCCCTCGGGGATCATGCCGATTATCGCAGCAACGGTGCTGACGATACCGCGGTTGAAGTCCTGCTGGGTGATAAATATTGCCTTGAAGAACAGCACCAGTGAAAACGGTACTATGCAGACAGAGACTGTACTGATTATCTTGTTTATCGAGCGCATCATCTCACTGCTCTGCTTTTTGACGTACTTAGCGCCGCTTGTTATCTTATTCGCGTAGGAGTCCGCACCTACTCTTATCACCTGTGCGCTGCCTGTGCCGCTTACGACAAAGCTGCCCGAAAGCAGCTCGTCTCCGATGTGCTTCATGACAGGGTCGCTCTCACCTGTGATGAGGCTCTCGTCGACCTCGCATTCGCCCTCGCACAATACAGCGTCGGCGCAGATCTGCCTGCCTGACGCAAGAAGCATTATATCGTCCATGACAATATCCGAAACTGCGCAGGTGAGCTCCTCGCCGCCGCGCATGAGATGAGCCTTAGGTGCGGATATCAGCGAAAGCCTGTCGATAGTGCGCTTTGAGCGTATCTCCTGGAATATGCCGATAGCGATATTCGCAAGGATAACACCCATGAACAGCATGTTCCGATAGCTGCCTGTGAGCGCCACGAAAACTGCGAGGATCACATTTATAAGATTAAAAAGCGTGAATATATTATCGCGGAATATCTGCGCTACGCTTTTTGTCTTTACGTTAAAGCTGCCGTTATTCTGTCCGCGCTTTATGCGAAGCTCGGCTTCGTCATGTGAAAGACCCTTTTTCGGGTCAGTGGTATGCTCCATAATGTCCTCCGATAAAAAAGTAAACCATAATGCGGTATTGCCTTTAGTATAACCCAATCCCCACTGTTTGTCAATAAGAGAAAAAGTTCTTGGATATCACCAAAAAAATGTATTGACAACGTATTTTCACAGTGCTATAATAAAGGCAACGCCGCATCGTTGCGCAACAACCATGCGATGCAAAAAACAGAAAAGAACAAAAGAAAACTGAAAAGGAGAGCTTATAATGAGTACAAACAAGAAAACAAACCTTTTGAAATTATGCTTCGCAGCTATGTTTGCCGCTCTGGTTTGCGTGGGAACGGTACTTATCGTTATCCCCACGCCGTTTGGCGGCTACGTCAATTTCGGCGACTGCTTCATTCTCGTTGCAGCATGGACGCTGGGCCCGTATTACGGCTTTGCGGCAGGCGGTATAGGATCAATGCTTGCAGACCTTTTTACAGGCTATGCGATGTACGCTCCCGCTACATTTATTATAAAGGGACTTATCGGACTTGTTGCAGGACTGATAATGTTTGCGTTCAAAAGGAAGAACCACCGCTTCGCAGGCTACGTTACAGGTGCTGTTGCGGGCGAGCTTTTAATGGCTGTGGGCTATTTCCTGTTTGAGGCGATATTCATACTGGGCGTGCAGGGTGCATGGATCAATATGCCGTATAACCTTGTTCAGGCAGCCGCAGGTGCGGTCATCGGCTGTGCGCTGATGTGCATTCTGGAAAAGACCGTGCTGAAAAGGCAGCTGCTAATCACAAAGCAATAAATTTGACAATCAAGCCCCCGTCACTCTCAACGGGGGTTTTGTAATTTAAAATGAAAGGAACTTCCTATATGCAGTTTGTCGTTACAAATGAACAGATGAAGAACGCCGAGCGTATCTGCGCCGAGGAATCCGTTTCCTATATCAGGCTTATGGAGAATGCAGGTATCGCGTGTGCCGAGGAGATAAAAAAGCTTGTGCCGAAGGGCGGATATACCACTATCCTCTGCGGCAGCGGAAACAACGGCGGCGACGGCTTTGTTATCTCGGCAATGCTTGCTTCGCACGGTATATCCTCGGCTGTGATACTTTTAAACGGCGAGCCCAAGACCGACTGCGCAAAGCACCATTTCAACAGACTGTATGGCTCCAAGATACTGGACTGGGAGCAGCACCGCGACGCCTGCTGCGAGCAGATACTGCGCAGCGACGTGGTCGTTGACTGTATTTACGGAACAGGTTTTCACGGAACACTGCCCGAGAACGTCGCAAACGCGATAAGATTTGCAAACAAATGCCCTGTCCGCGTTGCTGTTGACGTGCCAAGCGGTATGAACTCCGACACGGGAGAAATGGACAAAAACTGCTTTATGCCGACGCATACGCTTATCATCGCAGCTATCAAAAAAGGGCTGCTGTCGCTTCCCTGCTGTGACCTTATCGGCGAGACGAAGCTGCTTGATATTGGCATTGACGAAGCCTGCTACAACGACAATTACGTGGCGCAGATCACGGACGAGAGCTTCCGCAGACCGTTTGCGCAGCGCGTGCGCTCCTCGCACAAGGGTAGCTACGGAAGGCTCATCAATATCGCGGGCTGCCTTAACTACAACGGCGCAGCTGTGATGAGCACAAAGGCTGCGCTTCGTACAGGTGTCGGACTCTGCACTCTCGCTTCTCCTATAAGCACAATGAAGATAGCTGCTTGCTGCATGAACGAGTGTACCTATCTGCCGCTTCCCGAAACAGAGGACGGCTTTGTGTCGGACGGCGCATTCCGCATGATAGCAGCGGACCTGCGCAAGGCTACCGCAGTGAGCATAGGCTGCGGCATGGGAAAGAGCGAAAATACGCGGAATTTAGTGGAAGCTGTCATCAGAAACGCTTCTTGTCCGATAATTATTGACGCTGACGGAATAAATTCCATTGCGGCTAATATAGATATACTGAAAGAGCGGAAGAGCGAGCTGATCCTCACTCCTCATGTGCTTGAATTCAGCAGGATAAGCGGACTTTCAGTCAGCGATATCCAGCGCGACAGAATAGGTGCCGCAAAGGAATTCTCTGAGAAATACGGCGTTACTGTGGTTCTGAAGGGCGCGAATACCGTTATCGCCTGTCCCGACGGCAGAGTGTATGTCAACACCTGCGGAAACTCCGGCCTTGCAAAGGGCGGCAGCGGTGACGTGCTGACAGGTATCATCGCCTCAATGGCA
>JAZNWG010000246.1:0-1721 GCA_045593225.1 Oscillospiraceae bacterium | reverse complement strand
CAGAAGGAGCTTGCGGAAATGCGTGAGAAGTTCTCTGCGATGAAGGCAAAGTGGGAGAACGAAAAGACTGCTATCACAAAGGTACAGGAGCTGCGCAAGGAGATCGAGCAGACCAATGCCGATATCGAAAAAGCAAAGCGTGAATACAACCTCAACAAGGCTGCGGAGCTGCAGTACGGAAAGCTTCCCGAGCTTCAGAATGAGCTTGCTAAGGAAGAGGAGCTTGCGGAAGCGGCAAAGGCTGATTCGCTACTGCGTGATAAGGTAAGCGACGAGGAGATAGCGCGTATCGTAGGCAGATGGACGGGAATACCTGTGCAGAAGCTCGTAGAGGGTGAGCGTCAGAAGATACTCATGCTCTCTGATACTCTCCACAAGCGCGTTATCGGACAGAACGAGGCGGTAGACCGCGTGACCGAGGCTATCATGCGCTCGCGTGCAGGCATAAACGACCCGAAGAAGCCGCTTGGCTCGTTCCTGTTCTTAGGCCCCACAGGCGTAGGTAAGACGGAGCTTGCAAAGGCGCTTGCCGAGGCTCTGTTTGACGATGAGCACAACATAATACGCCTTGATATGAGCGAATATATGGAGAAGCACTGCGTTTCCAGACTTATCGGAGCGCCTCCCGGATATGTCGGCTATGAGGAGGGCGGCCAGCTTACCGAGGCTGTGCGCAGAAAGCCGTACTCCGTAGTGCTGTTCGACGAGGTGGAGAAGGCTCACCCTGATGTGTTCAATGTGCTGCTGCAGGTGCTGGACGACGGTCACGTTACCGACAGCCAGGGCAGAGTCGTGGACTTCAAGAACACTATCATTATCCTAACATCTAACCTCGGCTCGCAGTTTATCCTTGAGGGTATCAACGACAAGGGCGAGATATCCGACGAGGCAAGAGAGCTTGTTGAGGCACAGCTGAAAAAGTCGTTCAGACCCGAGTTCCTCAACCGTCTTGACGAAACTGTATTCTACAAACCGCTTACAAAGGACGAGATATTCGGTATCATCGATCTGCAGACCGTTTCGCTTAAGAAGCGTCTTAAGGAAAAGCAGCTCGGCCTTGAGCTTACGGAGGAGGCAAAGACCTTTATAGTTGACGCAAGCTATGATCCCATCTACGGCGCAAGACCGCTTAAGCGCTATATGCAGCGTCACCTTGAAACACTTATCGCAAAGGAGATACTTGCCGATAAGGTAAAGCAGGGCGATACTATAAAGATAGGCGTAAAGGACGAGGCTCTTGCGGTTTGCGAATGAGGTAACGGCATGAACAATAAATTCTATACCGTATGCGGTATCGTTGAGATAGACGGAAAGGTGCTGCTTGTGCGACACACATACGGCAGTGCAAAGGACAGGATATTGCTCCCCGGCGGCTTTGTGCAGGAGGGTGAGCTTCCGACCAGAGCCGCAGAGCGTGAGCTTTTAGAGGAAACAGGCGTTACCGCAGCAGCAAGGTCTGTGCTTGCGGTGCAGTTCAAGCCCTCGCAATGGTGTGTAGTGTTCGTGATGGACTACATCTCGGGCGAGCCGCGCTCCGACGGCCACGAAAACAGCGAGGTGCTGCTGCTCACAGCCGAAGAAGCAATAGCCCGTGACGACATCACAAATATGAGCCGCGAGGTGCTGAAGGTCTATCTTGGCGGTGGCAATACGCTCGCAAAAAGCGACTATATCCCTAAGACGGCGACAGCTGATGATTACGCGATATTCGGGGTATGAGA
>JAZNWG010000245.1:0-1863 GCA_045593225.1 Oscillospiraceae bacterium | reverse complement strand
CAGAACACTCTCGAGAATGTTCTGTCAGTCCTTGAAAAAGAAGACCGTACTGTAGAGATCAGCGAGGATATTCGCCGCAAGGCTCTTATCCCCCTTGACAGAATGCTGGAGCTTGCTAAATAAAATGAAAACTGATATTTTAATTGTCGGCTGCGGTGTAGCAGGTCTGTACTGCGCACTGAACCTGCCGAGCGAAAAGAGAATAACCGTCGTTACCAAAAGTGAAGCACCTGACAGCAATTCCTTTCTGGCGCAGGGCGGTATATGCGTTCTGCGTGATGAAGATGATTATGATTCCTTTTATGAAGACACCATGCGTGCAGGGCACTACGAGAACACCCCCGAATCTGTTGATATAATGATTCGGTCCTCCCGTAAGGTCATAGAGGATCTTGTTTCCTATGGAGTTCGTTTCAAAAAAAACGGTGAGGATTTTGATTACACACGTGAAGGTGCTCATTCAAAGCCTCGTATCCTTTTCCACAAGGATGAAACAGGAAAAGAGATCACCTCACATCTGCTTGAAGCTGTCAGACAGCGCAGGAACATTACGCTGACAGAAAACTTTACTATGGTCGATCTTATCTGCCGTGATAATACCTGTTACGGAATCATAGGAAAAGATGCCGAAGACAGCTATGTCAGCATCACCGCTGATTACACCGTGCTTGCAACAGGCGGCATAGGCGGACTGTTTGCTCACTCCACCAATCAGCGTCACCTGACGGGCGATTCGCTGGCTTTGGCACTGAAACACAACATCAGGCTGAGGCATCTCGACTACATTCAGATACACCCCACCACACTGTATACCGAAAAAGAAGGCAGAGCTTTTCTGATCTCTGAATCGGTGCGAGGTGAAGGTGCTGTTCTGCTCAACTCCAAGGGCGAGCGGTTCGTAAACGAGCTGCTGCCAAGAGATGTAGTTGCAAATGCCATATTCGAAGAAATGAAAAAAGAAGGCACAGAGCATGTATGGCTCTCTATGGCTCCCATACCCGAAGAGGAGATCCGTACACATTTCCCGAACATATATCAGCATTGCCTCGAGGAAGGCTACGATGTGACAAAGGAGCCTATCCCTGTTGTTCCATCCCAGCATTATTTTATGGGCGGCATCGATGTGGACAGACACAGCAAGACATCTATGGACAGGCTTTACGCGGCAGGCGAAACCGCCTGCAACGGCGTACACGGGCGAAACAGACTTGCAAGCAATTCTCTGCTGGAAAGCCTTGTTTTTGCAGGACGTGCCGCAAAGCATATCATCGAAAACTACACCTTGCCAATGCAATGCTCCGAAATCAACATTGATCCGAATGAATATGAAGAATATCAGGATAAATATAAGGAACTGGTTTTAGCCGCAATCGAAAAGGAGAAACAAAGCCATGAATAGCATAACAATGAAGCTGAATGCAGACGAACTGATTCTGCTGGCACTGAAAGAGGACATCACCAGCGAGGATATTACCACCAACTCGGTCATGCCTCACTATCAGCTCGGTGAAGTCGAGCTGATATGCAAGGAAGACGGAGTTATTGCAGGTCTTGAGGTATTCAGAAGAGTCTTTGAGCTTCTTGACGAAAAGACTGAGGTAACTTTTACCTGCACCGACGGCGATAAGGTCACAAAAGGTCAGAAGCTTGGAGTTATCCGTGGTGATATCCGTGTTCTTCTTTCGGGCGAGCGTACTGCGCTTAACTTTCTGCAGCGCATGAGCGGCATCGCCACCTATACCCGTGCTATTGCCGACCTGCTGAAGGGTAGCAAGACAAAGCTGCTCGACACCCGAAAAACAACACCCAACATGCGTATTTTTGAAAAATACGCTGTTAAGGTCGGCGGAGGATGCAACCATC
>JAZNWG010000244.1:0-6021 GCA_045593225.1 Oscillospiraceae bacterium | reverse complement strand
TTTTTTAATGTTTTTTTGCTTTTTTCTATTACATTTTTTTACAATTATTAACGCTTTTTTTCGTTGTTTGTGATGTCAAAATGATGTCAAATTATAAACAGATATAAAAACCGAGGAGTTTCATTCGCTCCTCGGTACTCTATATTTATTACTTCTTTTCTTTTTCAGCCCACGCTATGCACTCCTCAAGCAGATACGTTCTCGTCTCGGCACATTCGACGTGACCGTCCACGATGTTATAATAGCCGTTCTGATAGCCTTTAACGGCGTTGAGGATTATACAGAACACTTTCAGCATACAAGCGGTTACGGTTGCAAATGAAAGGTCCTGTATTACCTCTATAACCATAGATGCCGCAAAGAAGGTTGATATAAGTGTCGGTATCAGGAAGGAAAGGTCTTTTATCCGTTCCGACCGTGCGGTCGAGAGCTTGAGCTTGATTTGCTTTTCGTCCTCGACCGCAAAAATCAAGTTATCCTGGCTTATGACGATAGGCTTGAGCTTATTCGCCCTGGCTATAACGTTTTGAACCGCCTTAGGCATATCGGCGGGCAATTCTCCCGGGGCGAGCTTCATATATTTTTCGGCATACTCGTCGTAAGAAATTCCCACTTGCGTGAGCAATGCATTACGGCGCCGAATGAGATCCTGTTCCGCATAATCGGTGCAGAATTTCATCAGACCGCGCATACCGACTTTTGCTTGACATTCGCGAGAGACTTCTTTGTGTTTCTCGATAGCATTTTTAAAGCGTTCCTCACGCATACCCTCACGGGTACCCATATGCTTAGTCGAGTAATATTCAACGACACAGCAGCAAAAGAGCACTACGAGCGAAGGCGAGAATGCCGCAGTTATCGCGAAACCGCCGTCGAGGTCGGTGAAGAACACCATAGCAGCGACTATTATCGCAAGCACGGCGACTATCAGAGAGCTGTTTGCGGCTATGCCTTTAGCTGCTTTTTTAAAGCCGAGGTTAAAATCGGGAACAGAAAAATCTGTGTTATGTTCATCCATTGTCTTTTACACCTTCTTTTCGCTTGAAGTGCTTTTCGATGCGGAATATGGCACCGCCGAGCAGATTTGACAGAAGCCCTATAAACGCCACTGTCTCTACTCCTTCGGCGAGCTTACTAAACACAGTGACTATTACGTATAGGACAAGCCATATTACCCAAGATGCAGGCGTACCCTTAAAGTACGCCTTTATCTGTTTGATGAAGGGTAAGCAACACAGTAGTATAAGTATCGCTGAGAAAGCCGACACTGCGGTCTCGGTCTGCTTAAACCACAACGGGAAGTATTCAAGCGTTGTTATGACAGGCGGTAGCACACATACTATAAGTCCGAGCAGGTGCAGTGTGAATATCTTATGAGACAGCTTCATCGTGAGTCACCGCCTTGCTATCGACCGAGCCTTTCGAAATAGTCGCCTTTGAGGACTCATAGAAATCGGCAATCTTGTCCTTCATATACTGCGGTACGTTAGTACACATCAAGAGCTGATAAAGCATTTCACAGGTGAGCATATCACGCTTGTTAGACTCTTCTATCTTTTTCTCCAGGAGCTTTTTTTCCTCTTGCTCTAATTCAAAGAGCTTTTGAAGATCGCTAAATTTTTTCTCCATTTTCTCGCATCCGTCTATCGCTCTGTCCATGCGCTCAATTACAGGCTTTGTCTTTTCGTCAAGCGAGGAAACTTTTGTTTCTATGTTTTTCTTGAAAGCGTTAAGTATATCTACGAGCGAGCTGAAGCCCTTCGAGATTATGGGAAGTAAGCCCTTCTTTTGCAAAAATATAAGTACTGTGGTCAATATGATAGTCGCTATAGACGCTATCTCCGAAAGGTATTTCTCGACAAAAGCCTTAGCTACCTCTGATATCAGCGCCTCGTCCTCCGTATCATCAACAATTTCATCGTCGGGAGACTCAATATCCGTAGGTACAACCGTAGTAACTGCATTTTCGCCTGGAATCTCCACGACTGCCTCTTCAGCGCTTATTGAAAAAGCCATACTGCCGAGAAGGACCGACAATATTGTTAAAAGTATAATTATTTTTTTCATATTAATTACCGAACAGGCTGGGCCCGTTTATTTTCCTTTCATGTTCCTTTTGTTTTTGCTGGAGCTTGTCCACGGCTTCCTCCAGCAGCTGAAAGCGTACTTCAAGCTCAAGCACGTACTCCCACAGGTGAGAGTTGTCTATGTACGCCATTCCCGTGTCACTCACAATGAGATGCTCGATTGCGAGGTATAGCTTATTTTTTCCGACAACACTTATGCTATAATCGCCGTATGAAAGCTTGCCAACAGTGGCAACTCCTTTTTTTATAGGGTATATCTTGTCCCCTACGTGCAAATACCCCTCACTGTTTACCTCTATCTTGAGGTCCTGCGTCGGCGTGCGCTCGGCAAACATCGCTGTGCCGTTATTAAACAACTCAAGCTTCATTGTCCGTCACCTCTTATGATGAATACTTCACACCGGCAATCTCTTCAAACTCCGATTTGGTGATTTTGCCCTTTTTGACGGCGTTCTTCACCATTTCCAGCGTCCAGAAGCCAGCTTCGTAGTAAGCCTTGATTTTATTCTTCATGATGAATAACCTCCATTTCCTCGGTGGGTTCAGGAATCTCCACATCGCACATCATAGCGATGTAGTCGTTGTGAGCCTTGTTGCGCGCGATGTCTGCCTTCATGTTCTCGTTTTCACGAGTCGCCGCAACGGTTGTTTTGATAGGGTTAAATTTAGGCATTTCTGCTAC
The DNA here is from genome assembly GCA_045593225.1 of Oscillospiraceae bacterium. Lineage (GTDB taxonomy): Bacteria > Bacillota > Clostridia > Oscillospirales > Ruminococcaceae > CAG-115. Next base: position 3,252 of record JAZNWG010000244.1, on the reverse strand, counting down.
CTCCATAAATTTTCGTAGTATTCGCGGTATCTCTGAATCAGCTTGTGGGAATCTCCTTTGGAAAGGTGTTCCAAGTCGCATCTGAAGCTCTCGTCAGCTTTCTCCTTTGGCATCTCGCCGCGCTTTACCTTTGCCACCATGTGACGAAGCTTGCGGCGTTTGCGTCTGACCGTTTCCGAGGTCACCGTCATGACGACCTTCCCAGAAGGCGTAAGCCTATACTCGAAGCCCAAGAAGGTTATCTTTTCCGACACAGGCGTTATGTGCGTCTTTTTCGGGTGAAGCTCGAAGCCGTCCTGCTGGAGCTTCTCGGAGATTTTCTGCTGGCAGTACTTCAGGTGTTCCTCGCTCTCGTGTATCAGGATGAAGTCGTCCATATACCGTAGATAGTACTTGATTCCGAGCTGTTCTTTGATGTAGTGGTCGAGAGGGCTGAGAACGGATATTCCAGCGATTTGTATGAGCTGACTTCCGGGGTTGTACCCGACCTCGTCCTTATACTGTTCGCGGAGTACCGTCTCAGTTCTCCGATATATCACGGGAGGGAGCTTCTCTCGGAAGCGTCCCTCAGCAACATCGTGCCGCATATTCGGATAATACCCGTGAATATCGCATTTCAGCACATAGCCGTCGATGCCATGCTTTCTGTAAAAGCTGTGGAGGAACTCCCAGAGGCGGTCTCTGGCTTTGTCTGTGCCTTTGCCTTTTTGACAGGCAAGATTATCGAAGATGAATTGCTGTGACATCAAAGGGTATATAACATTGTCATTCATGCTCCGCTGGTATACGCGGTCTCTGAAAGCGATGCTCACAGCCTCACGAGGCTTTGGAGAGGTTATCATGAACTTCTTTGGAGGGCGACCTTTGTAAGTGCCGTCGTGAAGCTCACGCGACAGCTTCAAGCTCTGCTCGATGCCGTTCAGATGGAAGCTTGCGGCAGAATCTTTCCAGATAACTCCCTTCTTGCATTTCATCATGGACTCGAATATTGCCTCGAAGCTTATAACCTTCTCCAGAATCTCGTCGTCATTAAGTTTTTCCATAGTGTGTATAACGCCCAAATTCCGAAGAAGTTGCTTGTATCACCATAGTATTGTTCGCCCTTACGGGCAAGGGTTACGGCTCTTTGTGCGGTATTCGGGAGCGCCTCTCCTGCAGAGAAGCCTTTATGTCCCTTCAATACACAAACGGGGGCGAAGCGATTAGCGTTGTTCGCGTTGTTGTTGTTGATGTTACCAGTCGAGTTCTGATTCCAAGTATTGTACGAGTTGTTGCGGTTCGCGCTACGCAAGCGCACATTCTGCGTTCAGCCTACACCCTTACTATAAAGCCATTCAGGAGCGCTTCTTCAGCGCCTCCGCATAGCGTTTATAATCTGATTCTCTCCACGCGCGGAGGAGACCTCTGACATTCAGGGTCTTCTCGCCCCAGAACTTGATTCTCTTGAGCTTCAAGTGAAACACCTTCTGCGCCAGTTGCATCAGCGCGAGAAGGTTATTGCAGTTCCGTGCCGCCCTCTCCTGAAGCCGCCTTCTCTCTATGTAGCTTTCCTCGTTGGTCACCTTGATGTTGTTCGCCGTCCATGCGTCCACATAGATGGCAAGCGCGATTCGGTTGATATCGTCGGTCAGCGACCTCTGATACTCAGGAAGAAAGATTTTCGAGTTCGCGGTGATGGTTATGGTGTAGTCGGCAAGGTCGAGGGCTTTCTCGATAACTTCGAGTCTTCCAGTCCCTCTCAAGCCTTCAGGTACAGACATTGGGCTGTCCTCCTTTTGATAGTTTTAGGGGTTACTCCTGCCGCGTGGCGACAGGAGATTATGAGATTAGCAGATTGCACAAACGGGGGCGAAGCGAGTAGCGTAGTACGCGCTGCTGTAGCTGATGTAACCAGTCGAGATCTGATTCCAAGTACCGTACGAGTAGTCGCGGCTCGCGCTACGCACGCGCACATTCTGCGCGCTTGTTTTCGCATCAAGAGCGTAAGTGATGCACGCAGGGTTGATGTTGGAATCGTACCAACCGTTAGGCTCGGTCTTACCGACAGCGAGTCTCCAGTACTCAAAGGGTTCGCCCTCAACACCAGCGAGCTGAGGCTTAGCATAAATCTGCTCAAGCGACGGCAAGAAGAAGGTGTCGTAGGTGTCCTCGGTTGTGCCGATTTCGGTGTCCGTGACGGTATTGAGCGCCGTGGTCACCTTGATGGGCTTCAAGCAGGAGAGGAACTCCTCGTCAAAGCCGCTCATGAAGCCTGCTTTGGTTGCGAGCTGTTCGGGAGCTACATCGCCGAGATGCTGTGCAGTCCACCACTCGTTTACGCCCTTTGCGCTGTTCAGGAACTGACGGAGAGCAGAGTGAGACCAGCGGTTGTAGCCGTAGTTCACGATGTAACCAGTCGAGTCCTTGATGGACGAGTGATAGTAGACCTTCGAGCTGGGGATAGAATCTCCGACAGCGTAGTCCGTTCCTGCCACAAGGAGCTTGTAGCGCGTCTTGCCCTCACCGTCCGTGTATGCTTCGTAGTAGTAATAGTCGCTCAGGAAGGAGCTTTCAGAAGCCTGCTCGTTCTCCTGATGGTCGAACTGCACACCGAAGGGGGTGCAGTAGTGCCATTGAAGGAACATAGCAGGAACTACAGAGCCGTTCTTGAGAGTGACATTTCCGAAGTGTACGATATCGAGCGGCACTTCGTAGGTCTTGTCTGCCGCTACATCCTTCCACGGAACGATGAGCTGGTCACCGACATGGAAAATCTCTGCCGCAAGACCCTCGCGCACGATATTGTGGATGTCCTTCCAGCTCGAAGCGAGCGCGTTTACAGAACCGCGCGCCATAGCGCTGAGAAGAGCGTTCTGCTGACGGAGCGCGCCAGCAATTTCTTTGCCCGTTTCATCGAGCAGAATAGGTTTTGTTATTTTTGATTCTGTCGTATCACTCATTTTCATTCTCCCTTTCTTTGATAAATGTGATGCAGAGTACTCCGTCGACTACGGAAAGACCGTCTCGTGTGGAGTTTATTGCAGTCTCTGCTGCGTTTTTGGCATCTTTTGCTGCTTCTTCTGCCTCTTGTTTTGCAGCGTTAACAGTTTTGTTTTGCTCATTAATCGCTTCTTTGATATCAGCTTTTATCGTTTTGACATCCTCTATCAGCTTTGAAACCAGATCTTCTAATGGAATTCTAATTTTTTCTCCATTTGCTAACGTAAGATATATGCCTTTTTTGCCACTTTCTTCATCATCGTAGTACTCTCC
>JAZNWG010000243.1:0-9904 GCA_045593225.1 Oscillospiraceae bacterium | reverse complement strand
AAGCTCTGCGGAGCTTTTAAGCTCCTCGGATAGCCCAAAAGAGCTTCCCACAACGAAATTCACTGTGCTTATGCCGCGGTTTGCGATATCCTGCAGCTTGTCCGCAAGCTGCTCGCTGGAGAGCGTTTTGCCCTCAATACACATAGCCACAGTGAACGAGGCAGGTTTTATATTCTCACGGATTCGGACAGCCTCCTGATCAAGTGCTTTATCTATCTGCGTTCTGTTGGGATCCTGCGGGAGATCTACAGGAGCAGGCTCGAAAACCTTTGCTGTAGCGAACCCGCCCAGTCTTTTGAGATACTCGGCGCACGCCTCGCGGTAATAGCTCTCCTTAAGCTTTCCCATTGCGATAAAATTTACGTTCATAGGATCACCATCTGTTTGTTTTTTTCTTTGCGGGCTTCTTCTGTGAAGCAAGGTTTATCTTGCGGCGGCGGTTCATCTCTGCAACACGTTTTTTATAGTTCTTTCTAAGTACGCTGGTAATAATGCAAAGGATTATCAGCACTATAACAAGAACTACGATAGTCTTGAACTGCCATGTAGCCATAACATCGCCGATCTTTTCCTTGTAGAACTCCATCATATCAAGGTCTATACGGCTTTCTGTAACGAGCGGAAGTTTTGTCAGCGTTTCACCATTAAGGTAAAGTTCCAGTGTTGCCATCTCGATACCCTTATCAACAGGAGCCTCAAGCACCTCATCGGAATCATATGTTATTTTGCGCTGTATAGTTGTAGCGTCAAGAGATTTCGGCAAAAGCGTATAATAATTATCTGTAACGATAAGTCCGACCTTATCCGCGTCCTTGCCCTTTTCTACATCTATCTGAGTGATCTGCTCGTTCTTTTCAATAACGCGCGTGTATTCAAATTCGTCAAACGCCCAGTTATAGAGGTTGTAGTGATCCTCGAACGAGGTAGTGATGTCCATCGCGGTGCCGTCCTCGTTGAAATAAGGTGCGTTCAGCGATACGATTATGTAATGGAAGCCGTCACGCTCTGCTGTTGTTACAAGCGCTCTGCTGCCAAGCTCTACATTCTCGTAATCAAAAGTACCGTCGGGATTCTTGAAATAATAGTAGTCGATACTGCCTGTTTTAACACCGTGGACACCCTCAAAATAATACGGGCTGTCGGGCGACATCATCTTGTTTGTCTGATATTTTGTGTAGCCCTCGGGATTCCACTCGTTGGCAGGCATGTCATAGGAATAAGTGTCGCAGATCTCCATAAAGCGCGGATAATTGTCGATGGCGTATTTAGTGATAAGATAGAGATCATAAGGTGTGGTGTAGTTATTCTCGTCAAAAAGTCCGTGAGGATTGGAGAAATGAGTGTTCTTGCAGCCTATCTCCTTAGCCTTGTCATTCATCATCTGCACGAAATTCTCAATACTCTCGCCGCCGATGTTATAAGCAAGGATATTTGCAGACTCACACGCGGAGCACACCATCAGAGTATACAGCAGATCCCAGTATGTGATGTTGGTCTGGCGCGGTTCGATTGCTGCATTTGAGATACCACCGTTGAAATTAGGATTATCTCCGCTGAACTCGTTAAATGCAGTATAAGGACACAGCACATAAGCATTGAAATCCTTGATATTCTCAAGCGCCACCAGACAGGTCATGATCTTTGTCGTGGACGCAGGATACATTTTTTTATGTGCATTCTTAGATACAACAACTATATCTGTATCTGTATTTACCATATATACGCCTTCACTGTACAGATCAAAATTCGGCGTAAATGCCGCCGAAGCGGTAAAACTACCGAAAAAAGTAGCACATAGTAAAATTATTGACATAATTACGGCAAAATTTTTAACTTTTCGCATATAGACAAATCCCCCGTTATGAGTTATATTATATATTAGTGATTATTTTTATATAGTCTGAAAAGCAACATACTCACTTCTTACATTATATCAAATAAACCACCACATTGTAAAGTGGTTTTGAGAAATTGTAACCGAATTTTAATAATTTTCCAGAATTACAAGGACGGACTTTTTAAATGATCTATATTACAGGCGATATCCATGGCGACTATTCAAGATTTAAAGACCCTGCCCTGCGCAAGCTCAGAAAAAACGACGCGCTCATCATCTGCGGCGACTTCGGATTTATCTGGAACGGCAGCAAGGAAGAAAAAAAGCTGCTCAGAAAGATCGGCAAGCGTAGATATAACGTACTGTTCGTTGAGGGCTCGCATGAGAACTACGATCTGCTGGAGCAGTATGAGGTAAGTGACTGGTGCGGTGGCAAGACCCGCAAGATAAGTGGCAGGCTTCGTCAGCTTATGCGCGGTCAGGTCTATGAGATAGCCGAAAAGACTGTGTTCGCTTTCGGCGGCGGTCAGAGCGACGACTCAATGGAGCTTATTGAGGGGCAGAACTGGTGGCCGAGAGAGATACCCACAGAGGACGAGCTCTCAGAGGGCATCAAAAACCTCGAAAAGGTAGATTACAATGTTGATTTTGTAGTCACCTACGAGCCGCCTGCAAAGCTGCATGACTTCATCGACCACAAGAGCGGCGATGTAAATCATATAAATACATTTCTCAACAACATCTACGAGAACGCTACATTCACCAAATGGTTCTTCGGAAAGCTGCACCTCAACAAGCTGGTGCCCCCAAAATATCACGCGGTGTATGATAATATAATCGTAGCTGACAAAACAAAGATCAAGAAGAAAAAGGAGCCTAAGGCTTCAAAAAACAAGAAAGCAGAGGAAAAATAAATGGCTGAGATCAAATTTGAGATCACCAAGGAGCTTGGTGTTATCTCTGAGAACGCAAAGGGCTGGACCAAGGAGCTGAACATGGTAAGCTGGAACGAGCGCGAGCCTAAGTTCGATATCCGCGAGTGGTCACCCGATCACACAAGAATGAGCAAGGGCATCTCCCTTACAGAGGAAGAGATGCAGCAGCTGGTCGAGCTGTTCAACTCCCGCGACGAAGAGGATAGCTTTGAGTAATTCAGATAATATATAAAGGCAAGGTTAATACCTCGCCTTTTGTTTTATTCAATGGCTTTCTTTAAGCAATATCTTTTGCGCCAGCTGCCCCACCTGTAGCGTGCAAGGCTCATTACCGCAGTGATGACCCATGTAAGACAGGTAGTCGCCCACACCGACCAGTGACCGAGAGATGTGAAATTCACCAGCACGAATGCAAAGCCGATCCTTCCGACTACCTCTACGATACCGTTCAGCAGCGCGAAGCCTACATCGCCGACACCGTTCAGCATTCCTCTTGTTATATGGATAAGACCGAGCGGGAAATAGAACAAAGAAGTGAGCTTCAGCGCCTTTTCGCCGATCTCAAGGACGGCAGGATTATCCACAAATATGCCTACTATATGATAGCTGAACAGCATGAATAAAGCGAGCATGAACAGCGCGAATATAAGTCCAGCAAGCACGCTCTTCTTGTAGCCCTTCACTGCTCGATCCAGCTTTGCTGCACCTATATTCTGACCGACAAATGTAGAAACAGCAACATTCAATGATGCAAAAGGCTGCTGCACCAGCTGCTCCACTCTCATAGACGCGGTATAAGCCGCCATAACGTTCTCGCCAAAACCATTTGCGGTGCTCTGAAGCGAGATCATGGAAATAGATACAAAAGCATTCTGAAGAGCTATCGGAGTGCCTGTTACAAAGCATTTTCCGAATATATCGGTACGCAGTCTGAACTGCTCCCTGCTAAGCTTGAAGCAGGGATTTTTCCTGAAAGCGAATATCATGCTTCCCACAGCAGAAGCGCCCTGCGCGATTATTGTCGCAAGCGCTGCGCCCTGAACGTCCATCTGAAACACTACGACAAACAACAGGTCAAGAGCTGCATTGAGGATACTTGCAAAAATAAGGAAATACAACGGTGTTCTTGCATCGCCGAGCGAGCGCATTATAGCGTTTATCCAGTTGTACATTGCCACCGCGATAGTACCGCTGCAGGATATCTGCATATATGCAACTGCATCGGGCAGCAGGTGTTCCGGTGTGTTCAATAGCCTCAGGAGCGGCTCGGCAAGCAGCGTTGAAACGACGCTCACTATAATACCGAATATCACCAGCACATAAGCGGAATTGGAAATAAGTTTTTTAACCGAATCATGGTCGCCTGCGCCAAAACGCTGCGCAATAAGTATTCCTGCGCCTGTTGCAAGACCTATGCACAGCGCAAAGAACAGATATGTAATTGAGCCTGTAGAGCCAACTGCAGCAAGCTTATCGCTTCCGAGGAACTTACCAACTATCGCGGAATCTACTACATTATATAATTGCTGAAATATATTGCCGACAAGAAGCGGCACCGAAAATCTCAATATCTGGCCAAATTCACTGCCTTCGGTCATACTTTTAACATAAGCAGCCATTATTACCCTCTCTTAACGTTCTACAAACCATTTATCACAAGATTTTATATACCTCATTATATAAACGATCTCGTATTTTTATATATTCTTTTTCTGTAAGTTTATCGGGAGCAGACATTATCACAAGCGGTATAGGTTCTTCGCCCTCTATCAGTGCAGGCTGGATATAATCATACTCATTAAGAACAAAGCCAAGTCTCTCATAGAAAGCTATCCTACGCGCTGCTATATCACTGTCGGCAGGAGGTTCTGCTTCAAGGACCAAGGTCCTGTTTCCTACAATAGTGCGAAACTCTCCCATTAGCGCGGAGCCTGTTCCCTGCCCGCGAAGCTTAGGAGCTATCGCAAAATGCTCAATATAAATAAAGTCACCAAAATCCCAATAATTCAGAATACCTTTCAGTACATCAGGAATGTAGCAGATACTCCTGAACCTATCCTCCGAAAACTCTCCAAGATGGCCAGCATAATTTCTGCGTTCGCTTGTGGGAAATGAAAGCTGAATCAAAGAAAACAGCTGATTGAACATACATCTTTCGATCATATTGCTCTTGCTGTAAATCACAATATTATCCATATACACTCTTCCTGGGGTTGAAATTATAAACACTTCGCAAATCTAGATTATATCACCTTAATGTCTATTTGTCAACTTTTATTTTGCCAGTAATTATGTACAGGCGGGTGCTAATAAAATTACAGCGGGGTGATAATCATGTTTGATGTATTTATTAAGCTGGCTTTGGAGAATCTTCTTTTCTTCGGACTGCATCTTGAAAACAGGAATATGTTCCCAAAGCAGCTTTCGAAGAAGGAAGAGAACGAGTGCATAAAAAAGATCGCCGAGGGCGACAGCGAGGCACGAAACACGCTGATAATCCACAATCTTAGATTGGTTGCTTATATAGTAAACAAGAATTACCCTGACGCGAACGATCAGGACGATCTTATCTCCATAGGAACGATCGGGCTGATACGAGCAGCAGAAACATTCGATTACAGCAAGGGCAACCATTTCTCTACGTATGCTTCCAAGTGTATAGATAACCAGATCAAGATGCATTTCCGCAAGATCAAGCACCAGCTCACAGAGATCTCTATCAGCGAGCCTATCGACTCGGATTCCGAAGGCAATGCGCTGACACTTGCCGACATATGCAGCTCTGATATAAATGTCGAGGACGATGTGCTTTTGAAGATAAACTCTGAGAAGCTGTACCGTTTTATCGAAGAAGAGCTTGACGAGCGCGAGCGCGAGATCATCGCAAAGCGGTATGGTATTCCTGACAAGGACGGGCGCGTATGCAAGCCGCTTACTCAGCGGGAGATAGCCAAGGAGCTGAGGATATCACGCTCGTATATCTCGAGGATAGAGAAACGCGCGCTGGAGAAGCTGAAAGCAAGGTTCGAATGATATGACCTGCAAAAAAATACAATAATTGAACAAATTCGTCTATTTCTTTTCTGCGTTTAATGTACTATACTATAAATAAGGTTATGACTTAACCAAAAAGGAGTTGACATTATGACCAGATTAAGAAAAATCACAGCAGCAGCCCTTGTAATTTCAATGATAATGACAGCTGCAGCTTGCGACGCAGGCACATCACAAGCAATATCCGATACTTCAACAGTTCTTCCTCCGAGCACCACAACAACAGCAGCGGTAACGACCACTGATCCTGATGAAAATGCCGCTACCGACGAAGAGGTCAGAGATGTAGACAATGCCGAATATGTTCCCAGCGGAAATGCAGGCAAGCTGACATTCCTCGGATATAACGATTGCCGTCTGCGCAATACCGAGGTATACAGCATTTTTACTTCCGAAAAGTACGGCGGTGAGATCGAATATATTTCTTCTGCAAGCGGAGACGCATATTTTGAAAAGCTCGGAACGCTCATTGCATCTGGTGATTCTCCTGACTTTACCACCTACGAGTGGCAGTCCTTCCCTTACGGCTTAAAGAAAAACCTGTATGAGCCGCTTGACGAATATGTAAACCTTGAGTCTCCTATGTGGGAGGGTATCGCTCACCTTGCAGAAGACTTCGTTTACGAGGGCAAGCATTATTACTATCCCTATCAGTTAATTACAAACTTTGCGATCAACTATAACCGTAAAGCTGTTATTGAAGCAGGTCTGACAGATCCTTATGATCTGTATCTTCAGAACAACTGGACATGGGATACTTTCAGAGAGCTTTGCTATGAATGGTGCAATCTTAGCGAAGACAAAATAGGATACGCAGGCACTCATGCCATGAGCTTCGTTGCTACCACAGGCGTACCGCTTATCGACGTCAGGAAAGACGGCACTATAATCAACAACATCAACGATCCCAACTTAGCTCGTGCAATGCAGTTTGCTTCGGGTCTTTACCGCGACGGTCTTGTTTACCAGAATGAATTTGTTGATTGGCTCTCTCCCCAGCTGTGGGCTAAGAACTCCGAAAGAGTTCTGTTCTATGGAATGAATCCCGACTGGGTTTATTCCGAAGCATCCAGTGCTGTGCAGAACCTGAAGGGCGTTGAGAACGACATATGCGGAGTAGCTTCCGAATTCGCATTTGTTCCGTTCCCCCGCGACCCGGCTTCCGACACATATACAATCGCATATGACACTTTCGGATACATGGTACCCAAGGGCGCGCAGAATATCGAAGGTGTTATTGACTGGATCCACCTTAACCGAATCTACGAGATCGACGAGGAAGTACAAGCAACAGCACGTGACAGAGCTATAAATCCCGATCCTGTTTATTATATCGAAGGTAAGTATACAGGCATGCGCAAATGGCAGCTTGTATGGGACGAGAGAGTTTATGACCTGTGGATGGAGCTCAAGGATCCTTCCAAGTTCAACTTCGTATTTGAGGACTGCAACGGATTTGAAAGCGAGCTCATCACTGCCAAGGACAAACTTTTCGGCGGCCCATTGTTTGACGGCGAATCCTGGACTCAGCTCAGCGAGGAGTATGCTCCTGTAATTGAGACAATGATCGACGAATACAGATGATCTACTTAACTTGCAAAAAAGACGTTCCGAATGGAACGTCTTTTTGTTTCCCAGTTCTTGAAAAATATTATGAATATAGCTAAAGCCGCACAGATCTGTGCGGCTTTTTGTCATATTTCAAGATCGTCAACAGGATCAGTTCACTCGTTCTCAAGCAACGCCTTGTAGAACTCCGAATAATCCGAGCGCTGCTTACCTGTGAAGTCAATAGCTTCGCGGGGGTGGCGATTGAGCAGACCTGTGAGCATATACTGCACATCATAGCCCCATACAACGCCCTGCTCCTTGAGCGAAAGCATGTATCTCTCAATAAACTCCAGGACATAGTAAAGGTTGTACTTGGGGTTCTTGAGGAAGCCAAGCAGCAGCTCCAGTGCGCAGTTGCCTGCACCTCTGCCCATTCCCTGCACCGTAGCGTCAAGGAATGAAACACCATAGGACATAGTTTCGACAGTGTTCGCAAATGCTAGGTTCTGATTATTGTGAGCGTGGAAACCTATCTGCTTGCCCGTTCCCTCAACAGCTGCGAGGTACAGCTTTGCAAGCTCGCATGCATTCTCAGGGTAAAGCGAGCCATAGCTGTCAACAAGGTAGATAACATCCACGCTTGTTGTAGACAGCATTTCAAGAGCCTGTGTCAGCTGGTCCGAGCCTGCCTGGGATATCGCCATGATATTGCAGCTGGTCTCGTAGCCAAGCTCGTGGAAATGCTCGATCATCTCAACTGCTGCGGGTATCTGATGTATATAGCACGCAACACGAACCATATCGATAACACTCTCGCTCTTGGGGAGAAAATCGGTCTTGTAATCGCATCTGCCAACGTCCGCCATAACAGCGATCTTCATATCAGAGGGATTATCTCCTACTATCGCACGGATATCCTCTTCCTTGCAGAACTTCCACTTACCGAACTCGCTCTCCTTGAACATATTTCTGCTAGCCTTATAGCCAAACTCCATATAATCTGTACCACACTTTACATTCATCTTATACAGTGCTGAAACAAACTCATCTGAAAATTCAAAATTGTTGCAGAGACCACCGTCTCTGATAGTTGCGTCAAGGACCTTGATATCCTTTCTTACGCTCATCAGTGTACCTTTTCTTCCTGCCATTTTAGTTACCTCCCGCGCGCTTTAACGATTTTATTCTTTAAAGCTTTTATCTTTTAAAGTGTTAAACAACAAAGTCATTATAGCACATACTTTGAGGTTTGTCAACAGGTATTTTGAGATTTTTCAAAAAAATAATACACACCTATCTTTTTATAAATGTAACATATCCTCCGCTTGCATCTACTAATACAAAGCAAAAAAATGTTATTTATTTCACCATATGCAGCAAAATAAGATAAGTATTCCGCAAATGAGTTCATTGCAGAACATCGTAAAAAAGAGTACAATTAAACCATAAACCAACACCAAAAAGGAGAAAATGCTATGATAAAGAAGATACTGTGCGTTGCTCTTGCGGCAATAATGTTCTGTACCTGTTATGCAGGCTGTGGATCGTCAGCCGAAAAGGACGAGCCCATTACTGCTACAGAAGCGGCAAAGCGAATGGGCATGGGACTTAATCTCGGCAACACCATGGAGGCCTACGAGGCTACCGACTGCGAAAAGCCGACCTACGAATGGATACCCGTTGTAGGCGAGAACCGCCCTGTTGACTACGAGACCTGCTGGGGCGCTGTTGAGACCACGCAGGAGGTCATAAACGGCATCAAAGCAGAGGGATTTGATACTGTGCGTATTCCTGTTTTCTGGGGCAATATGATGGCCAATGACGGTACATATACGATAAACGCTGAGTACATCGCACGCGTTAAGGAGATAGTAGACTACTGCTGCAACGCAGGGCTGTATACAGTCATTAACATACATCATTTTGACGAGTTTATTATCCGCCGCAATGATGACCAGAGGTGCTCTGAGATCTTCAATGAACTCTGGACGCAGATTGCGGAGTATTTCAAGGACTGCCCTTACACTGTAATGTTTGAAGGCTACAACGAGTACCTCGGCGGAAAGCGCTTTGACGAGAACGGCGAGCTGAGAGAGCTCAGCGAGGCCGAAGGCTTTGCTATGACGAATATTCTCAATCAGACCTTTGTCGACGCAGTAAGAGCAACCGGCGGCAAAAATTCAGAGCGTGTGCTTATAGTATCGGGCTACTGGACAAATATCGACAAAACTACATCATCAGAGTTCGTAATTCCCACAGATACCGCTAGCGACAGGCTTATGGTTTCGGTGCATTATGTTGACAATATGATGTACTGGACAAACAGGATCGGCGGCAATGACTGGATAAACTATATAAACGACCAGATAGAAAGGCTTAAAACTGCTTTTACTGATAAGAATATCCCTGTTTTTGTCGGCGAGGTCTCCGTTAATTATCCGAAAGGCAATTTTGACCGCAATGCTGTATACTCAAAATCCTCCGAATGTGTTGACTATGTTCTTAGAACACTTCTGATAAACGGGTT
>JAZNWG010000242.1:0-4697 GCA_045593225.1 Oscillospiraceae bacterium | reverse complement strand
TATAAATACGCATTTTGTGGTACAATAATAATGTATTATTATGTATTATGGGGGAAAGTATCCCTTTAGCGATAAAGACAGGATAAGAGATATGATATGAAGAAATGGTTATGCAACGGAATTCCGACTGATAACGCCGAGATGCGCAGGGAATTCGGTGATTTTCTGGGAGGACTGCTGTTAAGCCGCGGCATACTCAGCATGGAGCGTGCTCGTGAGTTCTTTGCGTGTTACAGCCTTTCCGACCCGTATCTGCTGCGCGACATGGACAAGGCAGTTGAGATAATACGCAACGCGCTTGACGAGGGCAGAAAGATCACTGTGTTCGGTGATTACGACTGCGACGGAGTTACCGCTACCGTAATGCTTTACGGCTATCTTGAGGCTATGGGCGCTGAGGTGGATTTTTATATTCCTGACCGCGCCGAGGGCTACGGCATGAATATCGAGGCGCTGAAAAAGCTCATCGCAGGCGGAACGGAGCTTGTAATTACTGTTGATAATGGTATTTCCGCGCTTGAAGAGGCGGAGTATCTCAGAGAAAACGGAATTGACCTTGTTATAACAGACCACCATCAGCCGTCTGCCGATATTCCGCAGTGCGGCGCGTGCGTAGACCCTCACAGGGCGGACGACAACTCCCCCTGCAAGGAGCTTTGCGGTGCTGGCGTCGTGCTTAAGCTGCTTTGCGCGCTGGAGGACGACGAGGAATTTGTCATGGAGCAGTACGCCGAGCTTGCCGCGATAGGCACTATCGGCGATGTGATGCCGCTTACGGGTGAAAACCGCTACATAGTCCGCAGGGGACTTGAGAATATAAGAAATTGTCAGAACATAGGTCTTGGAAGGCTGCTGCAGGCAGCGGGAGTGCGTGTCGAGAACATTACCTCGACAGCTATTGCGTACTCGGTGTGTCCGAGGATAAACGCCGCAGGCCGCATGGCAAGCGCCGACACAGCGGCAAGACTGCTGCTTTCTGATGTTCCTGAAACAGCCGTTCTGCTTGCGGAGGAGCTTGAACAGCTGAACTCCCGGCGCCGCTTTGCCGAGGTGGACGTACTGACTGAGGTGGAAGCGAAGATAGCCGCAGACCCGAAGCTGCTTTCTGAGAGGGTGCTGGTTATTTCGGGTGAGGGCTGGCACCACGGTATAATAGGTATAGTCGGCGCAAGGCTGCTGGAGCGCTACGGCAAGCCTGTATTTATAATAGGCATTGAGAACGGTGAGGGCAGAGGCTCGGCCAGAGGACTGGACGGATTTTCCGTATTCAAGCTGCTGGAGCATTGCTCACCGCTGCTTACGAAGTACGGTGGTCACCCGAAGGCAGGCGGCTTTTCGCTGCCTGCGGAAAAAATAGAGGAATTCCGCAGTATGGTATATGAATACACCGCACGCTGCTATCCGAAAATGCCTGTTTATACGGTAAGCGCGGATATCGAGACCGACTGCCGCGCGCTTACGGCGGAAAATATCACCCTGATGTCAAGGCTGGAGCCGTTTGGCGAGGGCAACAGACAGCCTGTGTTCCTGCTGAAGAACTGCACGGTGCGCTCAAAAAGAGCGCTGAAGGACGGAAGATATACAAGCTTCGAGGTGCTTTCGGGCGGAGTGACGCTTAAAGCGCTGAGCTTCAGGATACCTTTTGCGGAGTTTTACCCCGAGGTCGGCAGCAGCGTTGATATCATGGCGACAGCCGAGATAAACGAGTACAACGGCGTTCAGTCTGTAAACCTCAAGGTGCAGGAGATACGCCCGTCCGATTTTAACGAGGACAGATTTTTTGCCGCAAAGCGCGTTTACGAGGAGATAGTGAGAGGCGAGGGCTGCGACAGCCGCCTTGCTCCGAGAGTTATCCCCGACCGCGAGGCGCTCAAGGGCATATATGATATGGCGAAAAAGAACGGACAGCGCATGTCGGCGGAGGATATGTGCGTGTATGGCGGCGATATAAACTATTGCATGCTGCGTATTGCATTCGACGCATTTGCAGAGGCAGGCATGATAAGACTTCAGCCTGACGCACAGCGCTGCGAGGTAGTTCAGATAAAGGAGAAGCGCGATCTGTTCGCGAACGGACTTCTTTCAGAGCTTACAGCGCAGTTCCGTAGTTAAATTCAAGTAATAATCAGCGCCTGACGGTGCTACAAAAGGAGGACGTTCACAGTGTCGTGCAAGACAATAGAGGAGCTTGTTGAACGTATAAGATCAGTAGATAAGCAGTATGATGTTGATAAGATAATGCAGGCGTACACGCTCGCGAATGACGCACACAAGGGACAGGTGCGCTCATCGGGCGATCCCTACATCTCGCACCCGATAGCGGTAGCGTCTATCCTTGTGGACTATTGCATGGATACCGATACTATCGTATCCGCACTGCTTCACGATGTGGTGGAGGATACCGATATTCCGCTTGAGGAGATAAGGAAGAAGTTCGGCGATGATGTTGCGCTGATGGTAGACGGTGTCACAAAGATCGGTCAGGTGCCGCTGAATACAAAGGAAGAACAGCAGGCGGAGAATATCCGAAAGATACTCATGGCTATGTCCAAGGATATCAGAGTTATCATCATAAAGCTTGCTGACAGGCTGCACAACATGCGCACGCTTGACGCAAGACCCCCTCACAAGCAGCGCAAGACCTCGCTTGAAACGATGAATTTCTATGCGCCGATAGCTCACCGCCTCGGTATGAGCGACGTCAAGGAGGAAATGGAGGATATCGCTATCCACTACCTTGACCCCTACGGCTGCAAGGAGATAGAGCGCCAGCTGGAGCTTCAGAAGGAGGAGCGAGACAGCTTTATCGACAGCATCAAAAGGCGCATCAGAGAGCGCATAACCGATATAAAGCCCGAGCCGATAATCGAGGGCAGAGTAAAATCCGCATACAGCATCTATAAAAAGGTGTATGTAAAGAACAAACCTTTTGATGAGATATATGATATCTACGCAGTGCGTGTTATCGTGCAGTCGGTCATCGAGTGCTATAATGTCCTCGGCGTTATCCATGATATGTTCAGACCTATCCCGTACCGCTTCAAGGACTACATAGCAACTCCCAAGCCCAACCGCTACCAGTCACTTCATACGACTGTCATGGGCAGAGAGGGCA
The DNA here is from genome assembly GCA_045593225.1 of Oscillospiraceae bacterium. Classification (GTDB taxonomy): domain Bacteria; phylum Bacillota; class Clostridia; order Oscillospirales; family Ruminococcaceae; genus CAG-115. The sequence continues at coordinate 1,582 of JAZNWG010000242.1, read as the reverse complement.
GACCCTTTGAGGTGCAGATAAGAACTGTTGAGATGCATAACACCGCGCAGTACGGTATCGCGGCGCACTGGAAGTACAAGGCAGGCATAAACAAGGCCACCGCAGGCGAGCAGCGCTTTGACTGGATAAGACAGCTTTTAGAGCGCCAGCAGGAGGCGGACGATGTCGAGCAGATAGCCGACGCTATCAAGACCGACCTAGCCCCCGATGATGTGTATGTGTTCACTCCAAAGGGCGACGTTATCTCGCTGCCGCTGGGTGCTACTGTTATAGATTTTGCGTATGCTATCCACACGCAGGTCGGAAACAAGATGACAGGCGCGAAGGTCGGCGGAAGAATGGTGAGCTTCGATTATGTCGTAAAGACAGGCGATATCGTCGAGATACTCACTACAGGCTCCGCAAACTACGGCCCCAACCGTAACTGGCTGGATATCGCAAAGACCTCTGAGGCCAAGGGCAAGATACGCTCGTGGTTCAAGAAGGAGCGCCGCGAGGAGAATATCGAGCGCGGAAAGATCGATCTTGAGCACGAATTCAGGCGCAACGGAATAATTCCCGAGCCTGAAATGCTGAAAACTATCGCGCAGCGCCAGCGCTTTGATACGGTGGACGACCTTTATGCGGCTGTCGGCTATGGCGGAGTTTCGCTTTCAAAGATAATCCAGCGTATAAAGGAGGAGCAGCTGCGTCACCAGAAGGAGCAGGCAGCGCTTAATCCCAAGCCCTTTGAGGATATTGAGGCTAACAATCAGCGCAGTCGCCGCAAGGGCATTATTATTGAGGGTATCGACAATTGCCTTGTGAAGTTCGCACAGTGCTGCAATCCGCTCCCGGGCGACCCTGTCATTGGCTTTGTAACGAGAGGCTTCGGCGTTTCGGTGCACAAGCTTGACTGTATAAACGTCATCAACAACATGGAGAGTGAGGAGAACAAGGAACGCTGGATAAAGGCAAGCTGGGCAGGAGTGGACGACTCCACCTATCGTGCGACTATCGACATCATCACCGAGGACAGAACAGCTATGCTTGCTGATGTTACGGTGGCTATCGCGTCTTATCATATTCCGATCCACGAGATGAACGCTCACCAGCTGAAGAACGGCAACGCAAGCCTTGTTGTAACAGTCGAGGTAGCAGGCATGGAGCAGCTTACAAACCTTATGGTAAAGGTGAAGAAGATCCCCGGCGTTATCTCGGTAGAGAGAACAGGAAAGCAGTAATGGAGCTTACAGAGCAGCAGCTATGGCTTATCGTGGCGCTTTGCGTGCTGGTGCTGATATGGATATGCGTTCATAACAGCAGGCGCGTTACGGCTGCGAGGCTGCGCAAAAGGATACGCTCGGGGCGGTTTATCCACTACACCGATTTTGAGGAGAACTGGCGCACCGAGGCGGACGACGGCAGCAAGACAGGCTATAAATACAATGATTTTTCGGGCTGCTATGTTATAATGATATTCGAGAAAAAGGTGCATTTCGGGCGATTTAAGAACTACGATAACATCTACATCGGGCAGTCGGTGAACGTCTGCCAGCGCGTGCATAATCATTTCAGCGGCAAGGGCAAGGGCGATGTTTAC
>JAZNWG010000241.1:0-2772 GCA_045593225.1 Oscillospiraceae bacterium | reverse complement strand
TTGTCCATAGGCTCGCCAGACTTCACATAATCCTCTATCAGCTCGTCTGACAGCGGCCAGAATTCCACAGTCGTTTCCTCGGCAAAGCTTTTTTCGCTGCCGTCGGGAGCAATAATACAAACACCTGTGAAAACGCTGTGCGTCTTTCCCGAGAGCAGTCTCAGCATTGCCGCTGCATCTGCTTCATCGGTGGGCTTACCAAGAATTTTCCCGTCTATCGCAACCACCGTATCAGAGGCGATTATCGTCTCGTTTTTATACTCTCTGTATATTTCTGCCGCTTTTTGTCGAGATAGTAATACTACTGCCTCGCTCGGAGCAATGCCGTCAGGCAGTATCTCCTCGCCCTTTGCGGGAATTACCCTGAAATCCACCGTGATGAGCGATAAAAGCTCGCGGCGGCGCGGCGACTGACTTGCTAATATCATATTTACCTCTTATTGCTTTACCATCTGTCAGCCGCTTCGGGCATAAGATAGCAGTTTTTAAATGCGCTCCTGCCTACTGTCGTAAGGCTTGCAGGGAGTACGGTATTCAGCTTGTGACAGGCGCAGAAAGCGTATTTTCCGATCCTCTCCAGCGTCTCGGGCAGCTCGATAGTCGTAAGCTCGCCGCAGTATTCAAACGCACTGTCGCCGATAGCGACCGTACGCGAGGATATCACTACCTCTGTAAGCGCCGAGCAGCGGTGGAATGTCTCATACGGCACTATCAGCACCTGCTCGGAAAGCTTCGCCCTTTGCAGCGAGGTGCACATTTTGAATACCTCGCCCTCCATTTCGTCAACGCTGTCGGGTACTGTTACCTCTGTAAGCGAGGTGCAATTCGCAAAAGCCAGCTTCTCGATCTTCTGAAGTGTATCGGGCAGCGACAGCAAAGTGAGTGCGGCGCAATCAGAGAAAGCCTCCTCGCGTATCTTTGTTGCGCCCTCGATAACTACCTCGGCAAGCTCGTCGCAGCCATTGAATGCCTTTTCTCCGATATCGCTTACGCGCTGCGGGATCACTATGCTGTGCAGCGAGGTGCAGTCCATGAACGCCTCATCGCTTATCTTTTTTACATTCTCGCCTATCTCCACATCACGCAGGTCATAGCAATAACAGAATGTACGCTTTTCTATCCTTTCAAGCGAAGCAGGCAAAGTCAGCATCTTAAGATCGGAGCAGTTTTCAAACGCTGACGCTCCTATAAAAGTAATGCCATCGGGTAGATTTATCATGCGAAGATCATAGCAGTCCATAAAAGCGCCCTCGCGTATCTCCTTGATACTGTCGGGGAGCCTTACGGAATTAACATCACTTTCCTGAAAGGCATATTTGCCAATAACAGTAACAGGGCAGCCCTCTATCTCATCAGGGACGATTACGCTGGCCGCATTGTCCAGCAGATGCTCGTTTATAGTTACCTCACCTTTTACGACGCTGTAATCAAACTCCAGCGCAGGGTCAAGGATATCAAACTCCTCTGCAGTAGTCGTCGTAGTTGCAGCAGTCGTCTGCTGAGTTTGCGTCACTATCTCAACAGGTCTTGTGTAAGAGAACGGGTCTGCTGTGGTACGAGCCTCGCCCGCACTGCTTTCACTGCCCTGATTACAGCCCGACAGGGCAAGCGCCGCAAATATAGCCGTAATAACAAGTGCTGTTTTCTTCATTATTGTCTCCGTAGGTTTATTTCTTCTCTGCAACAGTATGCTCGGGCTTGAAAGGGTGAAGCTCACCGTATACGTCGTTGTAATTCTTAATGCACTGCTTGATTACCTCTACAGCCGCTTTCTGACCCATTACCTCGTTTACAGCGGTGGACTTGCCCTCAAGCTGCTTGTAAACGGAGAAGAAGTGGCGCATCTCCTCAAAGATATGGCTGGGGAGCGCCTCGATGCCACGGTATGCGTTGTAGTTGGGGTCCTCAAACGGAATAGCGATTATCTTTTCGTCATTCTTGCCGTTGTCAAGCATGGTGATAACGCCGATAGGGTAGCACTGCACCAGCACCAGCGGATCAATAGGCTCGTTGCACAGGAGCAGAACGTCCAGCGGATCGCCGTCATCTGCAAGAGTGCGCGGAATAAAGCCGTAGTTTGCAGGATAGTGAGTAGATGTGTACAGTATACGGTCAAGAATGATAAGTCCTGTCTGCTTGTCCAGCTCATACTTCTTCTTGCTGCCCTTTTCTATCTCGATAACTGCGAGAAAATCATTTGGAGTTATACGCGCGGGGTCAACGTCGTGCCAGATATTCATAATATTTCTCCTTTTTCAGATATTCATTCGTTAATATTATATCGCGTTTTTGCCATAAAAGCAACTGTTTTTTACAAAAAACAGTTGCAACACCTTGTATCCCTTTGCGTCCAAAAAATATTTTCAGGCGAACGAGAAAGTGCCAGATGCTAGGAACCCGCTCTGCGGCTAGGCTTTGTGCCTGCCACAGAGCGGGTGACAACGCAGATGGTGCTTTATCGACAGCCTAGGGGCACGGTAAGCCGTGCCCCTACGTTCAATCGTATATATCTTCCTTTGTCTGCTCCAACGCTTTAATGGCAGCCACAGCGTCCCAGTAGAAATGATAGTCGCCTATGCGCTCCTTGAAGCCTGCTCTGTCCATCATCTCCATTACACCGTCCTGTATTCCGCAGAAAACAACATGAGTTCCCTCGTCATGAAGCTGCTTATACAGCGCCTCAAGCTCGCCCAGTGCAATGTCGTCAATGCTCGGCACGCCACGCATGGAGATTATCAGCTGCGCGCTGCCGCGAAGCTCGGAAATGGAGGA
>JAZNWG010000240.1:0-1612 GCA_045593225.1 Oscillospiraceae bacterium | reverse complement strand
TATATCAAAAAGATCAGATAAAAAATCAAACATAAGAATTCCTTTATCCCTTACTATTTCCGCAAGAGTTGCAGAAATTAGCGTTTTCGTTGAGACTGCCACACTTAGAGCAGAACCAGATACCCTTGCTTACTTCGGGCGGGGACTGCATGGGCTGTACGGGAGCTGTATAAGCGGGTGCAGGCTGAGCCTGTGACAGAGAGATATCGGGCATTGCCTCGTCCTCCATCATGTCAACAGGGATCATCGGACGGTCAAGAGGCGTCACCACCTCGCCTGTCATAACACCTACATCAGCTCTGCGTGCGCTTGCGTCTGCAAGCGGCATTACAGGCTGAGCCGCAGGCGCGACCTCGGTAGGCTGGAACAGCTTATCTCTTTCAGTCGGAACAGCAGTGCCGATAGGTGTAACTGAAGCCATTTCTGTGTCAGGCTTCGCAATGCCGACGCTCTCCATCTCCTTATCGGGAGGAGTCTGCGCAATAAAGCTGTCGAAATCGCTGTTGAGCTCCTTTACCGCTGGCATAGGAACTCCTGCAGCAGCGGGAGATACCGATACCCAGCCCGTATCTGACTTTACGTCCTCATAAGCCAGCTGATCGTAGCGCCAGAGAGATTTCAGGAGCGAGCCTGCCACCGCTACACGGATACCGATACGCACACCCGATGTATCCAGATCATAGGATATCATTCCCCATATATCGAATACAAAAATAACAATGATCGTCAATATGTATGCGCCCATCATGAACTTGAACGAAAATCTCAGCCTTATTATCATCATTACTGCTGCGATTATAAGAGCTGAACAGGATATAGTGTACCATAAGCTTACTGCGTCAACAAAGCCGAAATATGCCTCGAGTTCTGACATTGCACTCTGCAAATAAGAGGAAGAATAGCCCGAATCATATCCGTCACTTACTGCCGCATCATAAAGTCCGCTGTCAATAACGCCCTTCGCCATCTCATATATAGAGCGCTCACCGGCAATACTGTTGTTAAGATCAACGACTGTATAAATATTCCATGCTGCAAAAGCTATCGCAATAATTGCAAATATTACTACCGCAGTAAACTCTTTCTTATCAAAGCTATAAAACCAACGCGAAGAATTCTTTTCCTGCATAACGATACCTCTTTTCAATATAATTTACCATGCTAATTCATTATCTCGATATATTATAACATCATTATTATGTTTTGTCAACAAAAGATCCGACAGTATCAGCTGTCGGATCTCACATTATTTCTTTACGCCGCAATTCATACAGCTGGTGCTTGAAGCATAGTTCATCTGACCGCAATGCGGACACTGCCACGGGCCTGATGTTCGGTTGATCTGAGACGCTTCCTCGTTCTCAGTCTCAGGCTCTTCCTTGCTTTCAGCGGTGACAAATGCAGAAAGCGGAATAGGCTCCTGATCTGTGATACCGAACTCGTCTTCGGGGAACACCTCTTCCTCTGCCTTTTTACTAAACGAAAGCTTCTTGAACAGGCTGCGCTTTTCGGCTTTTGCTTCAGCGACGGGTGTCGGTGCAGGAGCAGGCTCTGCCTTTGCGACGGGTGTCGGTGCAGGAGCGGGCTCTGCCTTTGCAACGGGTGTCGGTGC
>JAZNWG010000239.1:0-13193 GCA_045593225.1 Oscillospiraceae bacterium | reverse complement strand
CCGTTATCGTAGATGTGGGAAAGGTGTCTTCCGCGCTCCATGAAAACGGTATGGCTGTGCATAGCACAACATAGGTATTATATCACATAAATTTCGGTTTGTAAAGGGGTTTTTGAAAATTATTTTAATTAAAGTACAAATAATTCAGTCAAATCTCATGTGCTTATAATCCGCTGTAAGCTCCTCCCAATTGTCGAGAGCAAGCTGTGCTATCTCAGGGTCATACATAACACCTACATTCTTCTCGATCTCTCGGCGCACGATATCCAACGGCATCGCATTTCGATAGGATCGCTTTGAAGCCATTGCGTCAATGGAATCGCATATCGCTATGATCCTCGCACCGACAGGTATCTCCTCGCCCTTTGCGCCGAACGGGTAGCCCTTGCCGTCCCAGCGCTCATGGTGGTGAAGCAGTATTGCAGCTATACGAGTAAAGTGCTCGGATTTACTCATTATCTCGGCACCGATCTGAGGGTGCTTTTTCATAAGCTGCCACTCCTCATCGTTCAGTCTGCCCTCTTTAAGCAGCACTCTGTCGGGAACGCCTATCTTTCCTATATCATGCAGATGTCCCGCAATGTGTATCTCCTGCACCTCTGCTTCTGCCATTTTCATCTTACGGCACAGAAAGCACGCCATATCACTTACTCTGCGGGAGTGATCGCCCGTATATGGGTCGCGGGCGTCCAGCGCAGAGGTTATACATTCTACCAGATCGTGGTTTTCATGGGTAATTTCACAATCGCAGCTCATATTGCCTCCAATTGTATTGTAGTTTTATTCGAGTTAGAAATGACTAACCTATTCCATTTTACACCCAAAAAGCAAATTTGTCAACACTGTATATCGGCAGTGCTGACAAATCATAGTATTTATTTAATGAACGATTTCACAAAATCCGCCGCCCAGTGCAACCACGAAGGCACCAGCGTTTCGATATTCGCAAAAAGCTCCTGACGCGCCGAGGCATCAAGCGGAGTGAGATAAGTAAATTCTCCGTGTGCCTCCGAAATACCTATTGCTATCTGCGCTGTGGCACTGTCGCCTATGGCGAGATATTGTCCTGCTGCGGCTCCGCCTGCTGCAACAAGTCCCACCGAAGCACCGCCTACAGACAATACACCTACCGCAAGGCCGCCAAAGGCTATGTAGCCGACGGAAACTCCACCAAAAGCAACAAGCCCAGCCGCGATAGCACCGAAAACAAGCAGACCTGCCGCAAGCGAACCAAAAGCGAGCAATCCAAGACTCAGAACGCCACAGGAAAACAAGCCCATCGAAAACAGACCACATGAGAATATTCCCTTTGCGGCAAAGCCGAGCGCGAAAATACCCTTTGCGGTTCTTCCGAAGCCGATATTTACATGCCACAGCGGAACACCGCGCACCATACGCTCGCTTTTCTTCTCATAGTGAAAGTTTCTGAAATCAAAAGAAACAGTCTGCGCCGAAACTGCTTCAGGCTGCTTATCCTTGATAAGGTAGTCAAGCGAGCACTCGTACAGCTCACTTAATTTTATGAGCTTCTCCGTTTCGGGATACGCGAGGTCGCTCTCCCACTTGCTCACCGACTGTCGCGATACTCCGAGAAGCTCCGCAAGCTGCTCCTGAGTGTAGTTGTTCTGCTTTCTGTATGTTGCGAGTTTTTCACCTAATGTCATGATAGTATCCTCCTTTTGTTTGGTAAGCTCATGTTAGCATTTTTCGCAAAAAAGCTCCACCAATTTCGGATTTCTTTATGTAAACTTCGGGTTGCATTGGCTTAACCATGCGATTTCACAAGAATATCTGTCTCCGACGGCTCGGGAGCCTCAAACATTCCCTCAAACTTCTTCATAAGCCCCTCGTCAACAAAATATGCCGATACCTCGCCGCGTTTCACAGCCTGATTGCGCTGTTCTATGCGCGAGTGCCAAAGCTCGTCGGGAACTTCAAGATAATGCAGCTCATGATCTGTTCCATGCAACGAGAAAAACTCGCGCGCCGCTTTCCTGTCCGACTTCCTCCAGAAGCCCCAGTCAAGCAGCACGTCAACGCCGTTTGCGGTTATTTCGGCAGCCTTTTTAAGCAGATAGCGCTTTATGCGTTCCACCATGTCGTCATGCTTTTCACCGAGATCGCCGTCAAACAGCTGAAGCGTCATCTCATCGCAGGAGAGCAGCACTCCGCCGCGCTCGGAGATGAGCTTATCGCAATATGTCGTCTTGCCGCTGCAAAGCTTGCCGCAGATAAGTATAGCCTTTGCCATTTGCACCTCCTGATGATATGTTATTCCACATTTAAAAGTATAGCACAAAACCGACGTCACTGCAACATTTTGGCGCAAAAGGTGTTGAAATATTTATGGCAATATGATAGAATGATAATAACATTTTAAGATCAAGGAGAAAAACATCATGATCGCTAAAACACCACCTATGGGCTGGAACAGCTGGGACTGCTACGGTCCTGCGGTAAACGAAGCTACCGTACGCGCTAATGCGGAATTCATGGCAAAGCACCTTAAACAGTACGGCTGGGACTATATCGTTGTGGATATCCAGTGGAGCCAGCCTAACGCGACAAACCACGAATACCACCCCTTCACCGAGCTTTGCATGGACGAGTATTCGCGCCTTATCCCTGCACCTAACCGCTTTCCCTCGTCTGCGGACGGAAAGGGCTTTGCGCCTTTGGCTGAGTATGTCCACTCGCTGGGGCTTAAATTCGGCATACATATCATGCGCGGTATCCCCCGACAGGCTGTACATCAGGACACCGCTATCAAGGGCTCGGACAAGACCGCAAGACAGATAGCAAAGACCTCTTCCATCTGCCAGTGGAACACCGATATATACGACGTTGATCCCGAAAAGGACGGCGCAAAGGCTTACTATGACAGCCTGTTCGAGCTTTATGCCGAGTGGGGCGTTGACTTCATCAAGATAGACGATATCTGCCGCGAGCTTCCCCACGAGGAGAGCGAGCTGCTTATGGTGAGCGAGTCCATACGCTCCTGCGGACGCGATATGGTACTGAGCCTCTCGCCCGGCCCTGCGCTGCTTGAAAAGGCAGAGCTTTACAAGGAGTGCGCAAATATGTGGCGCATTACCGACGATTTCTGGGACAAGTGGGAGCTGCTTTACAACATGTTCGACCGCGCAGAAAAGTGGTGCATTCACGCCGGCGCAGGTCACTGGCCCGACTGCGATATGCTTCCTATAGGCGCAATACTTCAGGATTACTCCCCTGATATCCGCACAAAGTTCACCGAAGACGAGCAGATCACCATGATGACCCTGTGGAGCATCATGCGCTCTCCCCTCATTATCGGCGGCGAGATGACAAAGTTTGATGAGTTTACAATGAGCCTGCTGACAAATGCAGAGCTTATCGAGGTGCTTAACAACACCCATTCTGCTCACCCGCTGTTCAGAAAGACAGTTGACGGAAACGAGCAGATAGCATGGTTTACTTCCCACAATGACGGTAAGAGCTACTATATTGCGCTGTTCAACGCAGGCGAGACAGAGTGCAATGTTATCGCGGAGCTGCCGTTTGCGGCTGAGTTTACAGCAACGGACGTATGGAGCGGCGACGCTCTCGGCAGCGTTTCCGACAGTGTTTCGGCAATCGTAAAGCCGCATGGTGCGAGACTTATTAAGGTGGTAAGAGCATAATGGGATTTTTTGATATGATCTTTCGCAGAAAGGACAAGCCTGTTACGATAACTGTCGAGGGCAAAAAGACCGATGTTAACAACAAATTCGGTATAATGGCGGAAAATCAGGATCGCCGCGTTCCTGCGGAGCTTAATGCCGCTATGCGTATGCTGGACGAGGCATTCCAGAACGACGAGCAGTTCCTCACGCTTTCGCTGGAAAAGGCGCTTTACGACGGTGTGTATTTCGTTCAGGCTGCGCGTATCCCGAGCGGGGCGATAAGCGTTCAGGTCGGAATTGAGAGCGAGGAAGGCACGAAGCTTGTTGAGCGACTTACCGATGAAGTTACCTGCGCGAAGATCATGATGCATTTTCTCGAAACAGCAAAGGTCGAGGGTATTGACGATTATGAGGTCGTAAAGATCTGCAAGGTCTGACAGGAGGCGAGCGCAATAACCATCAAAGGAATAGACCTCGGCGAGGCGCTTCGCAGCCTCAAGACAGCCGAGGGCAGAAAAGAATTCTTCAAAAAACACCGCGAGATAATAATGTACATCATCTTCGGCGTGTGCACTACAATAATTTCCTTCGTGACGTACTACCTGTTCCGCTGGATATTCCCCGACGAAAACAGCGTTCCCGACTGGCTTAAATGGGTGTTCAACATCACCTCGGCTATGGGCAAGGAAAGTGCAACAGCGCTTCCTGTTCTGCTGTCGTGGATATGCTCGGTGACGTTCGCATTTGTGACGAACAGGCTGTTCGTATTTCAGAGCGAGGCTAAAAAGGCAGGGGTGCTGCGCGAGGGTGTGACGTTCTTCCTGTCGCGTGTGTTCACGCTTGTAGTCGATCTCGTGATAATGTTTTTGCTCGTCGATCTCACAGGTATTCACAACGGGCTGTACGAGTTCGCAGCAAAGGTGCTGTCGAATGTTGTGGTGCTGGTGCTGAACTATGTACTGAGCAAGGTGTTTGTGTTCAGGAAGAAGAAATAAATACAGAAAAGCTCTGCCGTACCGCAATGGTATGGCAGAGTTTTTGTTTTGCCTCAATATTAACATTTCTTAAACATTTACTAAACATCTCGCAAATAAAAGCGCGGTATAATGTGATCACAGTAAAGGAAATACACTTTTGTAGGAGGTACATTATGAACAGAAACGATCAGGAATTCATCGTGCAGAAGATCCGCACACAGTACATGGAAAAGGACAGCTCTCAGAGCGACCTTGATGCTCTCCGCGAGCTTGACGCAGAGGTAAAACGTCCCGCAAATATGTTCGGCTATATTTTCGGCAGTATCGCAGCGATAATCATGGGCTCGGGCATGAGCCTTGTAATGACCGATATCGGCGCACAGCTCGGAATGACAAATACTATGCCTGTCGGAATAATCGTTGGTATCATCGGCATGGTAATGGCGATCGCGAACTACCCGATATACAAGACTATCCTTTCTTCCCGCAAGGAGAAGTACGCTGACCGCATTCTGAAGCTCAGCGAAAAGATAATGAGCAAGTAACGGAGGATATCCATATGGGCATCAAAGCAACAGATTTTTTCAAGGGCGCATTCGAGGACATGAAGGAAAGCGCGAAGGCACAGCACGAGGTGGATAAAGCAAACCTCGCGGCGGTTAAGGCTGAATCAAGAGCGCAGTTTGAGGAGGCTAAGGCAATGAGGGACCCTAATAAGCGCAAGGCGATGATGCAGGCGGAGCGCGATGAGCAGATTGCTGCGGCAAACAAAAGACTTACCGAAGCGCAGGAGCGCATAGAAAACGCAATGAAATAAAGCAAAGGCTGTCACATGACGTGACAGCCTTTCTGCTATATGCCGTGCTGAAATCAGCACGGTTTGTTTTATTTCATCAGCTCATCAGAAAGCCGTATTATCTCGGGGGCTATCTTCTCGCGCTCCTTTTTTGTGACGTGATCGTACAGCGGATATGCCGCAGCGACTGCAGCGATACCTATAACTCCGATGATGATACCGATGATCATAGTGTTTTGTATACCAAGGTATTCTCCGATATCAGTCATTACAAGGCTCATTCCCGAGCCCATAATGATCGCTCCGATAATTCCGACAACAAGCGCTGTTATCGTTCCTTTTTTAGTCACACTTTCGTCAAGGCGGCGCAGCTGTTCCATCTTGTCTGCCTCTTTAGGCACGTATTTTTCGCGGATCTTCTTTATCTCTGCCTGCTCCTTTGCCGAGTAGGTGTAGCTGAAGGTCTCTTTATTCTCCATAGGCTTTATTCTCCTTAATTTGCTTTATCTCCCTTGTATTCTTGACAATGCTGTATACCGACATGGTCACGATAACGATGCTTACTCCCGCGCCTGTGAGAGCTATCATCAGCCGCTGATCTTCGAGTGTCATTTCCGCGCCGAATTCCGCGAACATAGCCGTTTCCAGCGACAGCATGGATACCAGCGCCGCAGCCATGCTGATTATCTTAGCCATCGACATAACAGGGCTGCCGATCTTCTTGTATTTTATCAGATTTTTTATCGCGATCGCTGTTATCCAGAACGTGTACAGCGCCATGACATAGATGAGTATGCCGCTGTATTCGTAGCCCTTGTCACGGTACAGTATCATCAGCACCGCGCCCGACAGCGCAAGGTTTATCGTAAGCAGGATATATCCGCACTGCGCTGCACGGCGAAGCTCCCCGAAGCGGTCTTTGCCTATGCCGATACGGTTTGCAAAGCGCACCAGCAGGAAACGCATAACCGCAAGGATAGTGTAATAAAACGCCAGAACATAAAACCAGGCCGAGCCATACAACACGCCCGATACTATGTTCACCGCGACATAAAGCAGGTTTACAGCAAGCGAGCCGTACAGCGAAACATGAGTTCTGAACGGCATATCCGTCATGAGCCTGCCGCCGACGGGATTGTCATATAATCTCTGCTTTGCGCTCCTGTATTTCGAGGGGACGGTCTTTATGCAGCGCATGACTATCGTTGTCAGCGCATAGAAAGACAGCACATAAGCCGCATAAGCGAGCGGGTGCTCCTCATAGCCGCCGACAAAGATAAATACCAGCAGAGCTGTACATACCGGAACGAGCAGAGCAATTACCCATATGGGCGGATACAGCAGCTTAATCAGCTTTTTCCATTCCATTGCTGTCACCTCTTTTCAGGCGCACCGAGAACGTGCTGCCCTTGCCGATCTCGCTCTCGACCGCTATCTCGCCGTGCATGATGTCAACCACGCGCTTTACCAGCGCAAGCCCGAGGCCGTTGCCCTGCATAGCATGCGAGGTATCGCCCTGATAGAATTTCTCAAAAATATGCCGACCCGTTTCGGCAGCAATTCCGCAGCCTGTGTCTGATATCCTGACAGTTGCGCAGCTTTCATCAGCAGTAAGCGACACCGACACCTTGCCGCCGTCATCGGTGAATTTGAACGCATTCGAGAGCAGGTTGCTCCAGACCAGCTCCAGAAGCTCTGCGTCGGAGCTGATAAACACCTCGTCCTCGATGTCTGTTTCTATGTCGATATTCTTGCGCTCCCATACCTCCTCATATTGTAAGAGAGAGGTGCACAGCTGCTCGCTGAGATCGTATTTCTGCGATGTCGGGAATATCTGCTGATTCTCAAGCTTGTTCAGCTTTAAAATGTTGGTAATAAGATTTGCGAGCCTGCGCGAATTATCGGTTATGCCCTTTGCGTACTCGATACGCGTTTCATCGGAAACCTCGGGCGCCTGAAGCATCATGCCGTAGTTCTGCATTACCGCAAGAGGCGTCTTAAGCTCATGAGAAACGTTTGCGATAAAATCGGTACGAAGTGTTTCAACACTGCCGAGCTCCTCTGCCATCTTATTGAAGCAGCCGATTATACTGTTGAAGCTCTCATGCGCATAGCTGTCGCTGAGCGGCTCTATACGCACACTGAAATCGCCGTCAGTTATCTTTTCGCCTGCAGATACGATACGCTTCGTGGGGCGGTCCACCATTATCTTTCTGCGCACTGCGTCGATCAGCGTGAAAAGCAGGCTTATTAGCAGCACATTACCGAAGGTCAGCTTTGCCGCTGTTGCGATATTTTCCTCGGTAAAGGTTATGTCCAGCGTCCGAGACATCACCGTGATAAAAAGCGTCATACAACAGGTAACGACAAATGCCGCAAGCAGAAAGAACACGTACCATTCGTTGAAGCCATGAAGCAGCTTACGGAAATTCATTTTATCACCGCCTTATAGCCAAGCCCATGAACTGTTACTATCTCAAAATCGTTACATTCCGAAAGCTTACTGCGCAGCTTTGTCATATACACGTCAACAGTGCGGGGTCCCGAGGCTGTATCGGCGTCCCAGAATTCGTCCATCAGCTGAGTTCGCGTGAAGGTCTTTTTCGGGTAGGAGAGCAGCTTGTAGAGTATGCTGAATTCCCTTGTGGTCATGGCTATCTCCTCATCGCCGAGGTATGCGGTATGCTCGTCTGCGTCCATAACAAAGCTTCCTATTTCAAGCTTTCTGCTTGACGCTATCTTTGCGCGACGAAGCAGCGCACCTATGCGTAAAAACAGCTCGTCAAGGTCGATGGGCTTTACCATATAATCGTCTATCCCGACACGGTAGCCGCGCTGCTTTGACGCGAAGTCATCGCGTGCAGTCATAAAGAGAATAGGTATCTCGCTATTGAGAGAGCGTACGGTCTTCGCAAACTCAAAGCCGTCTATATCAGGCATCATGATATCCGATACTATAAGATCGAACACCGTTTCATACATCGCATCATAAGCGTCATTTGCATTAAGGCAGCCTGTAGCCTCGTAGCCGCTCTGCCCCAGAAAAGCGCAGACAGTGCGGTTAAGCTCACGGTCGTCCTCAACGACTAATATCCTGAACATGGTTTTACCTCCGCTTGCATTGTAATTCATTATGTATTGTATCACCCAAATGTTTAAGTTTTGTTAACGTTTGCGGATTTTCAGAAATTTTTATAAAAAAAGCGGAGCTGTATCAGAAAACACGCTCCGCTTTTGCGTTATTCAATGCTTATCATCAATAAATCTCCAGCTCCGCGCCGTTCTTTAAGAACACAGGAATTATATCAATCGGCGCAGGCACTGTCACGCGCTGTCCGCCCTTGTAAACGGTCTTTGTGTAAGCGTCTGTCCACACTGCGCCCTCGGGGAGGTAAACGCTGCGCTCAGTCGCCCCCTCATCCATGACCGGGGCAACTAAGATATCACTGCCGAACATATACTCGTCCTCGGTCTCCCAAGCGGTCTTGTCATCGCTGAAATCGAAGAACAGCGGGCGCATTACGGGAAGTCCCGAGGCGCTGCACTCGTCCATTGCCTCACGAATATAGGGGCGCAGGCGCTCGCGGATAAAGAGGTACTTTTTCAGTATCTCGTAGTTATCCTCGCCGAAGCTCCACACCTCGTTATCCTGACCCGAGGTGAGCTGGCGCACGCCGTCAATAAATTCCTCCTCGCGCTCATACCACGGGCTGCGCTCGCCGTGCATACGGAATACGGGGCAGAATGCGCCCCACTGGAACCAGCGTACAAGCAGCTCGCGGAACTTTTCATCGCTGATATCACCGCCGAGGAATCCGCCGATGTCGCTCGTCCACCACGGAATACCCGCAACGCACATGTTAAGGCCTGCCTGAAGCTGCTCGCGCATTGCGCGGAACGAGGAATGAATATCGCCCGACCATGTGAGCACGCCGTACTTCTGGCTGCCTGCCCATGCGCAGCGGACTAGGCTCAGCACGTCCTGCTCGCCCTCGGACTTCAGTCCGTCATAGAAGCCCTTTGCGTACATCAAAGGATAGATGTTGGTGCACTGCAGCGCGGTTCCTGCATAGTAGCGGTAGTTGTCGAAGTCATAGGGACCGTACTCGGGCTCGGCCTCGTCAAGCCAGAATGTGCGGATACCCTTCCTGTAGTAGTTCTCTTTGCACTTCTCCCACACGAATTTCTGCGCGCCGGGGTGAGTTGCATCGTAGAATACGGTATTGCCCATCCACGTCATATGCAGACCGTTTCCGCGGTCTGCCGATACAAGGTAACCCTTGCCTGCCATCTCGCCGAAATTCTCGCTCTTTTCGTCGATAGTCGGCCATACGGAGACTACTGTTTCGATGCCGAGGGACTTCAGCTCCTTTACCATTGCGTCGGGATCAGGCCAGTCGCGCGGCTCAAATTTGAAGTCGCCCTGTCTTGTCCAGTGGAAGAAGTCCACAACGATAGCGTCCATCGGAAGTCCGCGCTTTTTATGCTCTCTTGCAACGGCGAGTATCTCATCCTGTGTGCGGTAGCGGAGCTTGCACTGCCAGTAGCCGAGACCATACTCGGGCATTCTGGGCGCTCTGCCGACAGCGGCAGTATAGTTCTTTTCTATCTCGGCAGGTGTATCGCCTGCGGTGATGAAATAGTCAAGCTTCTGGGTGGACTTTGCGTACCACTCGGTCTTGTTCGTGCCGAAGGTCGCTGTGCCTATTGCAGGGTTGTTCCAGAGGAAGCCATAGCCGCGGCTGGATACCATGAAAGGCACGCTCGCCTGCGAATTTCTGTGAGCAAGCTCCAATACAGCGCCCTTTTTGTTGAGGTGCTTCTCCTGATACTGGCCCATGCCGAATATCTTCTCGTCATCGAAAGCCTCGAAACGCGCGGTCAGCTCGTAATCCGTGCCGCCCTGACGGCATTTCAGCTCCCTTGCGACGACGCGAAGCGGCACGCAATAGCGGTTTATACGGTTTCGGTCGCGGTTGTATTCCTCGGTGAGCAGCTCGCCGCGCTGGTTGTAGAAGCTTATCCTGCCCTCGTAGTCCACCTTTGCGGTTATCTTGCCGTTTGTTATGTAGTGGTTCACGCCTGTCTGGTGGTAATGCGCGAACTCCTCGCCCTTGTACCACGGGTCGGTAGTGTCTACCGTTTCCTCGCGGAAAGAGGGCACGCACCATTTTACAGGCTCGCACAATGCCCAGTCGTGCTCGTCCATCTTAGGCTCGGCGGTCATGCGCACGCGAAGCGAGTTCTCGCCCCACGGCTCTATCCAGACCTGTGAATTGCCGTTTGCGATTATAAGTCGGTTGTTTTCGGTGTAGATCATGTTATTGTCCTTTCTGTGATGTAAATTGGGATTTACCATAGAATACATATTTTTATTTATGAATATTGAATTGACTTAAAACGGGCACTTATCAAAATACCCGTTTTCTTTCCAATACTCAAAAGGATAATTTCCATCTCCGATAAATTTTTTAATAATAAATCTATTCAAATAATACATAAAGACCGACGATGTATAAGGTCTCTTTTTTTTCATTGAGTGGAAGTTGCGTGCTGCTTTCTGAAGCCTTTTTTCCAGCTTTTTCTGCTTCTTTATCGGCATTTTATCCCACCTGTCTATAAACAATCTTATTCCTACTGAGGATACTCGATTTATTCCCCAACTTTTTAAGCACTTTTTGATCTGTTGAACGGCAGCAGCGGAGCCTGTTGCTGTTGTAAGTATAAAGGCTTTTTTACTAAACATTTCTTTTCGCGGAGATACGGTCAATGTGAAAAAATCAAGATGATCCAGCAGATTTTTCATGCTGCCTGTCATGCTGGCTGCTCCATAATGGGGAGTAGCAAAAACAAGCGCGTCAGCCTCCATCATTGCCTGATATATTGGGTCAACATAATGGGCATGAGGGCATTTTTCACGCGGATTGCCAAGGCATAACTGACAGCCCAAACAAAACTCCGGAACATCTTTCGGCAAGAAAAATTCTGTATAACTCACTTCGCCGCATTGAAACATTGCGTCCATGAAAATCTTAGTGGCAATATATGTATTTCCTTTTCTTGGACTTCCATGGAAAACTACTACTTTCATTTTATTCCTTTCTTCACTAGAATACTTATTCTTTTATCACCTACAATTTTACCTCATAACGGAAATATTTTCAAGCCCCACAGTAAAATTTTCTCCGTGGCACCGATTACACGCTGCTATTTTCTATTGCAAAAAAAGCGGAATTATGGTAAAATGATATAAAGTATATTATTTTTTCGGGTGATGAAATGAACTATTCTCTGAACGCAGGCGAATGGAGCAGCGTTTTTGCCGTTCCGTCCAGCGTTGTTGATAAATACATAAAGCTCGCTGGCGGAAACTCGCTGAAGCTGCTGCTGTTCTTACTTCGCCACGGCGGCGAGATTTTCACGGACGGGCAGCTTAAAGAGGCTCTCGGCTTTAGGCGCGAGGGCGAGCTTGAGGACGCGGCTCTGTTCTGGGTGCAAAGGGGCATTATCCACGCGGATAACGGCTCGCTTACCGCTGCAGCAGACGTTGTTCCTGTACAGGAAGTGCTCCCCGAGGTGGCGGCGCAGCAGGTGCAGCCTGTTCAGCCCATACAGCCGCTTCAGACCTCTTCAAGCATAAGGGTCGCAAGCGATGGCGGCGCAGCTATCTACACAGCCTCAGATATCGCACAGAGGATAAACTCCGACCCTGCGATACAGTACCTTTTCTCCGAGGCTCAGACGCTTTACGGCAGGCTTTTAAAGCAGCCCGAGAGCCGCACGATACTTATGCTGGTAGACCATTACGGGCTGCCTGCCGAGGTCTCGGCCATGCTGCTGAAATACTGCTTCAAGATAGGCAAAGTGAGTTCGGGCTACATACAGAGCGTTGCGCAGACGTGGGCTGACGACGGTATCTCCAATGTTGCCGAGGCTGACGCGCTGCTTTCAAAGCTTGAAAAGCGCTTCACGATAGAGGAAAAGCTGCGCGAGGCTATGGAGCTTAAAACAAAATTCTCGCAGAAGCAGCTTACTTTCATCAAGGTGTGGTCTGAGGACTGGGGCTTCAGCCTTGACATGATACTTATGGCGCACGAGATAACGCTCGACAACACAGGCTCTATGAGCTTCAGCTATACAAACAAGATACTGGAGAACTGGAAGGCCGCAAGCATATTCACAAGGCAGGCTGCCGAAGCTGAAAGCGCCGCGCACAAGGGCGCAAAGGCTCCGAAGAAAACGAAAAGCGACAGCAGCTCACTCGATGTGGGCGGCATAATGCAGGACGTTTTACAGAAATACCGCAGTTAAGGACATAAAAAATGAATTTAAACGAACAATACTTTGACAAGGCAATGGCGATGCTGGAGGCTCGGCGCAGACAGAATAAGCTCACCGAGGAGCAGCGTCATGACGAGGTGTGCCGAAAGATACCCGAGTATGCAAAGCTCGAGGAGCTTCTCGCGGATACCTCGCGAAAGCTTATCATGATAATCATAAACGACAAGGAGAACGCCGAGGAAAAGCTGAAGAAGCTTGAAGAGGGCAATCTCGGAATACAGCGCAATATGACTGCGCTGCTGAAGCAGGGTGGCTTCCCCGAGGACTATCTTCAGCCGATATACTCCTGCCCTATCTGTCAGGACAAGGGTACGGCAAACGGCAGATGGTGCGAGTGCTTCCAGAGGCTCATGCTGAACGCTGCCGCAGAGGAGCTTAATTCCGTGTCACCGCTGAAGCTCTCTACCTTCGACAGCTTCAGGCTGGACTATTACT
>JAZNWG010000238.1:0-1884 GCA_045593225.1 Oscillospiraceae bacterium | reverse complement strand
ATTTGTCTTCCTAAGACCGCTTGGCCTCCGACTTCAACCAAGCCATTTGTAAGGTGTGAGATTTTGGCGGTTAACTGGCTTATCTGCCCCAAGAATGCGCCTGTTGCGGTATCCAAGACCGACAATGTCAAGATCATCGCGCCTGAGCTGAACCAGTTTGCTGATGCTTGGGACGTTGATTATCGTAAGTATCACGACCTGTTTATTCCCGAAAACAAGAAGGCTGCGATCGCAGTTTCTGTAAGCGAATAACCGACAGCGGCGGGCGGGTGGGTTAAACGACAGAAAGGAGAGAACGGCATGATCATTACTGCTGATGAATACCGCGATATGGGTTTCACTGCTTCGGACAGCGCAGAGCTTGAGCGCTGCCTTCAGCGTGCCGAGTATACGATCGCAGGACTTACCGAGGGCAGGTATCAGGCGGCGCTTGCCGCAGGAGGCAAGGCTGCCGAGTATGTCAAGCAGGCAGCTGCATTCCAGACCTGCAAGCTCGTCAAGCAGGAGGAGCAGCTTGCGTCTGCAAGCAGCAACAGCGAAAAGGTGACGATAGGTGATTATTCCTACACCGCTTCTTCTGAGAACAGCACATCTTCAGCCGAGAGCGATGATTCGGTCTACGATATGAGCGTGCAGGCGGTGCGTCTGCTTCGCGCCGCGGGCTGTCTTTTCGGAGGCAGGGAGGTGCGCTGATGGCAAGACCTATACCTATGGAGCTTCTTGCTGATGAAATAACGCTTATGGTGCCCACTGTCGATGGCTATGACAGTACTGAGATATACAATGTCAGGGTTCAGAAAAAGTCGGCGGTGAGGGAATACAATTCCACTGCAGTGCGTGATATCTCGGAGATAACAGTGTATTATGACTGCGAAAATTCTTCCCCGCAGGGTGTTGAGTTTCTTGCAGGAATGTTGATACAGCACGATGATATGCGTTACGAGATACTCACAGCAGAGCAGTTCTCGGCCGAGCAGCTCCATCATATCAGGATCACCGCGAGAACGGTGTAGTCAAAAAAAGACCGCCGGGCTGAGCTTCGCCTGGCGGTCTTACGGAAAGGAGCAGATATGAGCGAGAAAAAGACAGTGTCAAAGCAGAGCGGCGGAATTGCTGTAAAAGAGGACAGCTACCGTCTTGCGAAGCTTTTGCGCTCGGGAAACAGGGAGCTGGAGCGTCAGCTTAACATCAAAAAAACCACGCGTCAGCGCTGAGGAGGTAAGCTATGACGATATACATCAACGGTACGGCGTTTGACAAGGTGACCTCGTTTTCGGCGGACAGGACCACGCGCCGTACCACAATAAACTACAATACCGATGGCGATATGCTCATCGATCTTGTTAACAGAAAATACAGGCTGAAGGCAGTCTTCGGGCTGCTTACTAAGGACGAGCTTAAGGCTATCCGCGAGCTTACAAAGGAGATATTCGTGACGGTGAGGTTCACTGCTCCCGAGGGTGAGGTGGAGGCCGAATTCCACATAATCGACGAGCCTGCACCGCAGCTGAATGAGATAAACGGTATCCCGATGTACAGCGGCGTAGAGCTTGTGATGCTGCAGAAATGAGGTGAACACATTGGTACAGGTATCGGAAAAGTTCATGAAGCTTGCAACAGACAACGGACGTCATGTCTACTGCCGCATAGAGGCAGGCGGTGAGGTCTTTCTTGACGACAGGCTTCTTGAATTTGATTTTGACGATGTGGTTCACCCCGACTGGGTGACGGTAGGCACTACCTGCGCCAACCGCTTTCATTTCAAGGCGCGTTTTGACGGCGAGCTCGCGGTGAATGACGAGGTGCGCCCGTACATAAGCTTTGACAACGAGGAATGGTGTCCGCTCGGTATCTTTTATATCTCACGCCGATATGTAAGAGAGA
>JAZNWG010000237.1:0-10903 GCA_045593225.1 Oscillospiraceae bacterium | reverse complement strand
CGCTGCACTTGTGCTGCTGACCAAGAACTACGATGTAGTCGGAGGCACGCTGGCGCTGTTCGATAAGGAGAGCACACAGGACATCGAGGACGCAAGGGCTGTCGCGGAAAAATTCGGCGGACAGCACTATGTTTTCGAGATGAAGGAGCTGTTCAAGCGCCAAGTTACCGATGATTTCGTGAACACCTATCTGTCGGGCGGCACACCCAATCCATGCATACAATGCAACAAATACATCAAGTTCGGAGCGCTGCTTGATGAAGCTGTAAAGCTCGGCTGCGAGTACTTCGCAACGGGTCACTATGCCAGAGTCGAGTACGACGAAAATCGCGGCAGATACCTGCTGAAAAAGGCGCTTTGCGACGGCGAGATAAACCCTAAGGATCAGAGCTATGTTCTTTACAACCTCACGCAGGAGCAGCTGAAGCGCATTATCCTGCCGCTTGGCAATATGAACAAAGCGCAGGTGCGTGAGCTTGCAGAAAGCGCAGGGCTCGTTAACAGCAGGAAGGGCGACAGTCAGGATATATGCTTTGTGCCCGACGGCGATTACGCCGGCTTTATAAAGCGCTGCACAGGCTGCGAGCCGAAATGCGGCGAATTCATTGACGAGAGCGGCTGTGTTCTCGGGCAGCACAAGGGGCTTATCCACTATACCATAGGTCAGCGCAAGGGGCTGGGACTTTCTTTCGGAAAGCCGATGTTCGTTGTCGGAAAGAATGCCGAAAGCAACACCGTGATACTCGGCGAGAGCGAGGCTCTGATGAAGCGCTCCCTCACCGCGAGAGATGTCAATTTCATAGCCTTTGATGAGCTTTCTGCTCCCCTGCCCTGCAAGGCGAAAACGCGCTACTCGCAGACAGAGCAGCCATGCATTATCACACCGCTTTCAGACGGCAGAGTGCAGGTGGAGTTCAGCGAGCCGCAGCGGGCTATTACCCCTGGCCAGTCAGTGGTGTTTTACGAGGAAGATACCGTCCTTGGCGGTGGTATCATAGAATGATATTAACAGGAATTTGCCGCTTATGAAGCGGATCTATAGAACAAAAGAACAAAAGACATCAGGAGGTACACTATGTTCAACATAGCAGTAGCACAGTCAGGCGGTCCTACCGCCGCAATCAACGCTTCCCTCACAGGCGTATTCAACGGCGCGGAGGCCTGCCCCGAGGTAGATGAGATCTACGGCGCGGAAAACGGTATCGAGGGTATTCTCGGCGACAAGCTTCTAAATCTCCGCAATATCCTCATGGACGAGCGCGACAAGGAGCTTCTGATGAAGACTCCGTCTACGATACTCGGATCCTGCCGCTTCAAGCTGAAGGACTTCGAGGAGGACGAGGAGAGCTATCTGAAGATACTCGACACCTTCAACAAGCACAACATCAAGGCGTTCTTCTACATCGGCGGTAACGACTCCATGGACACCGTAATGAAGCTGAACCGCTATTTCACCGCACAGGGCATCGACATCAAGGTCATCGGTGTACCTAAGACCATAGACAACGACGTTACCGAGACAGACCACACCCCCGGCTTCGGCTCAGCGGCGAAGTATGTTGCTACCTCGCTGCAGGAGATAATCCGCGACTGCCGCGTTTACTCCATTCCCTCCGTTACCATCGTTGAGATAATGGGTCGTGACGCGGGCTGGCTTGCGGCTTCGTCCTGCGTGCTGCGCGCAAACGGCGAGCCTGCGCCTCACATGATATATCTCCCCGAGGGCGACTTCTCCCCCGAGAAATTCCTCTCCGACATAAAGCAGGCGCAGCTTCGCTACAAGGCTGTGATCGTTGCCGTTTCCGAGGGTATCAAGCTAGAGCTTGAGGACAGCTCAAACGCCGCTGTTGACGCATTTGGTCATGCAATGCTGGGCGGTATCGGAAAACAGCTTGAGAAGTTCGTTTCGGCACACATCGGCTGCAAGGTGCGCTCTATCGAGCTTAACGTTATGCAGCGCTGCAGCTCGCATATTGCCTCCCTCACTGATATTGAGGAGGCTGAGCGTATCGGCAGAGAGGCTGTCGCAGCAGCTATCGACCGCGGCGAAAGCGGCGTGATGATGTGCTTCAAGCGTATCAGCAACAATCCCTACCGCTGCGAGGTCGTAACAGCTGACATCTCGAAGATCGCAAATCAGGAGAAGAAATTCCCGCGTGAATGGATAAACTTCGAGGGTAACAACGTTACAGTTGACGCGCTGAACTACTTCCTCCCCCTCATTCAGGGCGAGCCGACAATCGAATACAGAAACGGTATACCTGTGCATTTCAGACTTAATCAATAAGCGTATTTTTCGTTTTTCATCAGAAAATCCCGATCGTTCCGATCGGGAAGAAAAATTCGCAGCGTGACCGCTTGCGGTCATGTGTTCACTTCAAACTCAACCAGTAAGCAACAATTCATTACAGACGCAAAAAGACCCGAGATCACTCTCGGGTCTTATTTTTTAGCTTGCTTTGTGATTCTTTATGAACTCAACAAAATCGTCCTCAGGGATCGGCTTTGAGAAGTAATAGCCCTGAATGAAATCACATTTCAGGTCGGAGAAGCGGCGTACCATCTGATCGGTCTCGATACCCTCCACAACGATCTCCATCTCCATGCCCTTGAACATTCTTATGAAGTTCTCGAGGAATATACTCATCTTGGGCTTATGCTGGCTGTTTACGAACGAGCGGTCAAGCTTTACTATCTTCAGCGGCAGCGAAGCCACACGCTCCACATTGGAATAGCCTGTTCCGAAGTCGTCCAGCGAGAAGGAAACGCCTGCCTCCGCGAGCTTATGCATATTCTCCTTCAGAGCCGACATATCGTAGCTGGCAGCGGTCTCGGTTATCTCAAGGTTTATCTGCGAAACATCAACATTGTGGCGCTTTATAGTTTTCAGCACCTGCTCTGCGAGATCAGTCCTCATGCACTGCGCAGCAGACAGGTTTATCTCGATATAGTCAAGACCAAGCTCCTTGAACCTGTCGCTTTCAATAAAGCGGCATACCTCGTCAAGCACGAACGCGCCTATCTTGTGGATAGTGCCGTTCTTCTCAGCGGCAGGAATGAACAGATCGGGCGGAACGAAGCCGCGCTCGTCATCAATAAGCCTCAGCAGAGCCTCGGCAGAGGTGAAGCGCTTTTCAGCAACCGAGTAGATCGGCTGGTAATATACCTTCAGATTGCCTCTGTCAAGCGCGCGGTCAATTATGTCGTCCATCTCGTTTGAAAGGCTGAACTCGCGCTCCTTCAGAAGCTCCTCAGCTACGATAACATCGCCTGTGTAGGGGATCTTGTTATGGAAATCCGAGCCGAACATCATCAGCGAAGCAAAATCACTAAAATCCTCGGGACAACGCGCTACGCACACAAAGGAATTGGGAGTGATGTCGATATTCTTTACAGTAAGCTTGTCCTTCAGCATTTCGTTCACCGCAAATGCAAGAGGACGTATCTTATCGGTATTGAAGCTGTTTACCGTGATACGGAAGCGGCCTCGGTCAAGATAATAGATATTCGCAAACGCTCTGTAACGTATGTTAAGATCATTGAGGCGGTTGGATATCTTACGCAGCAGCCTGTTTGTCTCGTCATAACCAAGCAGGTGGTATATCGCAGAATAATTCGCAATATTGATCATTATAACGCTGAGATGGTTACCGTTCTTAAAGGCTTTATCCATATCATCGGCATAAAGGCTGTATTTTTTAAGCTGCGTCACTGTGTCGATAACAAGCTCGGGACGCTGGATAACTGTAGACATTATCATAATGCCGACAGCGTTTGAGAAAACGCCGACCAGCGAGTTCGGCAGGAACATCTTCACGATGATGGCAAGCGCAGTCAGCGGAAGCATGGAAGCCAGCGCAAGAAGCTGATGTTTCTTGAACAGGTTGCGGTTTCTGATAACATAGAATACAGTAGCAGCAATATAAATTCCCGAGCAGATGTACTGGACCGCGGCAGTATGAAGTGTTTCGATACCACCACCGAACGTAAACATCCAGCCTGTAAAGAGATTTATGATATACATTATCAGGATCACTGCATACGGTACCAGCAGAGCAATGGAAATCACAGGGTGCTCCTGCATCTTGTGCCATGTTCTCGCGATACTGATGACATAAAGGAAATATACAGGTGTTGCAAAGTTGTGGAACAGAACGTACAACGTTTTTATGACAGTAAATACGATATCGTTACGCACACCGGCTCCGTACAGGATTATCTGTGCACACTCAAATGTTGCAGCAAGCAGCGTTGTTGCAATAAGACCCATAAACACAACGCTTGACATATCCTTATACATCTTTCTGTAAAGATTGGTGGCAAGGATTATCAAAAGAATGATAACAGATGCAACATCAAAATGGATCAGGAGATTCATAAGGATCCCTCCTTAATAAAAAAACATTTTTCAGTCACTTACTTAAGTTTTATATCAACTACTTATCTTTACTTATTTTCTTTAGTTAATTATAGCATACTTTGTACTTTTGTTCAATAGTTTATGATTAGAACTTCCTATAAGAATGAGGGCGGATTTTAATGCATATTGCACAAATGTTTTCAATTTTTGTGTGCATATTAGGGATATTAGACAATAGTTGTCTATTTCTTAACAGACAGATCAATGCAATCAGTCGCTAAAGTCACAATTGCGGCAATATGGCACATAATGGCGAGTGGAAAAAGTTGCCATGACTGTAACGCCCGATCAACCTCTTATTTTCATACGATCAAAACAAAAAGCACTCATATGAGTGAGTGCAGTAAAGTATTGCTCTCGGAACGGGAAGGAAAAATAAAAATTCCGCTAGACCTTCGGGTTATCGCTCCGCGCCTCTTGCGGTGCCCGATCTTCTTTGTTCGTTTCGCTCTCAGAAGATCGACCGCCGCGCCGAAAACTGCTCGCTTCATCTGCCGCTGGCAGCGCTTCGCAGTTTTCGCCCAACGAGCCCGCTCGTCGTGCTCATGACGCGAAAAGCACAGTTTCGGATTTTGTTACACAATTAAAAATAAAAAAGCACTCACATGAGTGAGTGAAGTCGAGTATCGCTTTTGGCACGGGCAGGAAAAATAAAAATTCCGCTAGACCTTATCGGTTAAGGTCCAGCGGAACGCTGGTTGCGGGAGCAGGATTTGAACCTACGACCTTCGGGTTATGAGCCCGACGAGCTACCGAGCTGCTCCATCCCGCGATATTTGATGTACTCAGTATTTCCCGAGTGCTTAATAATTATACCACATTGTTTTCGATTTGTCAATACCTAAATTTAATTTTTTTCAAAAAACTTGAAAGATGTGTTTTTGCCGCTTCGCAGTACAGAAAACCGCCCCCTTTACGGGAGCGGTTCAGTTTCAATTAAACATTGTCATTGATGTGCTTGATGAGCGCGCCGATCTGCGGCTTCGAGAACTGAGCGTCTGCGCCGACAGCTTCGCCCTTTATGCGCATCTGGTCATTGATGAGTGACGAGAACAGGTAAACAGGGATACAACTGAGCTCGGGATCCTCCTTGATCAGCTTTGTCAGGTGATGGCCGTCCATCTGCGGCATCTCGATATCACTGATAAGGCAGGAGATGTGCTCTGTCATAGTGCCGCCAAGCTCCTTATGACCGCTGATGTAGTCCCACGCATCTCTGCCGTTGTCAAAATGAACAACGTTCTTGTAGCCCGCTTCGTTCAGAGTGTTTACGATAAGAGTATTCAGGAACGGCGAATCCTCAGCAATAACGATATGCTTGGAATCAAGATCGCCAGTGCCCTTTGTCATACCAGTCTTGTCAAGCACAGCAGAGCGGTTGAGATCAGATACGATCTTTTCAAAGTCTAGGATAAGGATAATGTGATCCTTGAGCTTTGCGATACCTGTTGCGATATTGGTCGTGCCGTCGCCGGAAATAGCGGGTGGCTTCTGGATATCCTCCCAGGAGATACGCTGGATACCCTTTACAGATGTTACATGGAAGCCAACGTCCATCTGATTGAAATGACAAACGACAAGCAGATCATGCTCTACATCATTGCTCTCTTTCTTGAGTACCTTATGTAGATCAACAACGGAAATTACTGTGTCACGGGGAGTGAACACACCCTCAAACTCGGGAGGAGCGTCAGGCACAGGTGTAACAGTAGTATAGTTCATGATCTCTGTGACCTTGGCGATGTTTATACCAAAGCTCTGATCGCCAACCATAAATTCAAGGACTTCCAGTTCATTGGTGCCGCTCTCAAGGAGTATATTAGATTCCATAGCAAGATCTCCTTTTCATACATAGGATAATAGGATAAATAATACTAGCTATATTATACAACATGCATTCACAAAAATCAATACGTTTTGTAAAATTTGTGCTATTTATCTAAATTTTTTCGTCATATTTCAAACACATAGCCACTAGACATCTCCTCAACGATGCCCGAAAGCTCATTTTTCAGCAGTTCAAGCCCGCGCTCACCTGTACAATGACCCGTAATTATGCGTTTCACGCCTGTTCTGCGCAGCCTTTCAGCCATCTCTATTACATAGTGGTCATTGCTGCGGAACAGGTGCAGACCGCCCACAAGAGCATAAACGTCCTTTCCGAGCGCCTCACGCGCCTCTTCGATGACGATATCCGCGCCGCCATGACAGCAGCAGTTGAATACAACAAGCCCCTTTTCCGTATCAAACACAAGGCTCTGCTCATGCGCAAAGTTGTCTACGCTCCATTCGCTGCCATTAAGCAGGTACATATGCGCAAGCCTTCCTGCCGCTGTCATATCGCGTCTGTGCGAAAGCAGCCATGCTCCCTCGAAAAGCTTATGCTCTTTGCCGCAAAACAGCAATCTGCTGCGATAAGACTCCAATATTCCGCGCTTTATGCCGATGTAATGCCTTTCATCACCCTCGCCGCTGTAGCAGTTCTCCTCTGTTCCCTCACGCAGACAGAATTTTGCGCTTGCGTTGCGTGAAAAGAACTCCTCCATACCGTCCGCATGATCGTAATGTGCGTGAGAAAGTACCCCATACTCAGCCGCAGCAAGGTCGATCCCGAGGCTCTGCGCGTTCTCGGCAAAACCGCCCGATTTTCCTGTGTCAAGCAACACCGTATGTCCGCGGTATTCAATATAAACCGAAAGCCCCCACTCCGCAAGAAGAGTGTCGGGAGCAGTATTGTCGATCAGTACAGTCGCTCTGATATCCATGTTGACCTCCGAATTATGTTATGTTATGATTTTAGCACACTCAGCCTCAAAAAGCAAGATTTTCACGAAATACTTGACAACTGTCTTAAAATATGGTATACTATACTAAATAAAAAGGCAAGGAGGCGTTTTTATGGAAACTTCAATTGCTGCTATGGCAACAGGAATGGCTATGTCCAATCTGCAGAATGCCGTTTCTCTCGGCATGATGAAAAAGACTATGGAGGCTACAGAGGCTTCTATGGAGAACATCATTGAGATGATGGACGCAATGCCCTCCCCCGATGGCAAGGGTACATTGCTGAATGTCAGAGTTTAACAGCACACCAAACGCTCCCGAACAGGGAGCGTTTACTTTATATAGCTTCAAGCATATACGAAGAACGCCCGAACGACGTGCATAGTGGTTTCGCGAAGCAGAATCGCTGAAGCGTTTAATTTTGAAATAATTTTTCAAAAACACTTGACAAATGATTTTTTGTGTGTTATAATAGTCATGCTGTTCTAAAGACAGCAGGTTGCCGAAAGGCTTTAATGGCTAGTCCGCCTGCCGAGGAATGGGAATGATAAAGATTTTCTGCGTTCCTTTCTGTCTTTAAGTCAGAGAGGGATTTTTTATTTCCGTGCTTTGAGACAGCGTAAAAATTTCATGAAGGAGTGAATTTCATGCCCAGTCAGAGCATACTCGAACAGAAGCAGGCATTCGTTGCAGAGCTGGCTGACAAGCTTAAGGCTGCTGCAGGCGGCGTTCTGGTTGACTACAAGGGTATCTCCGTTGAGGACGACACAAAGCTCCGTAAGGATCTTCGTGAAGCAGGTGTTGACTACTTCGTAGTTAAGAACACACTGCTCAAGCGTGCTGCTGAGGCTGCTGGTATCGAGGGACTCGAGCCCGCACTTTCCGGCACAACAGCTATCGCTCTCCACACAGAGGATATCATTGCAGCTCCCAAGCTTCTGAACAAGAAGGCTGAGTCTTCCGATGGCAAGTTCGCTATCAAGCTCGGTTTTGTTGACGGTAAGGTTATCTCCAAGGAAGAGGTTGTGCAGTACGCAAAGCTCGCTTCCAGAGAGACTCTGCTTTCCCAGCTCGTGTTCATGCTGCAGTCTCCCATTCAGCGTTTCGCTATTGGTATCAACGAGATCGCAAAGAAGAACGAAGAGCAGTCCGCTTAATTTACGGACGATCGCTTCCGCGGCGTAACGCGGAGAACTTAAACACTGCGGCTTGACGCAGAAACAACAAATTTAACAAAAACATATTTTAGGAGGAAATTTAAAATGGCTTCTGAGAAGATTTTAGCTATGATTGAAGAAGTTAAGGCTCTGTCCGTACTGGAGCTTAACGAACTGGTAAAGGCTCTTGAGGAAGAGTTCGGCGTATCCGCTGCTGCTGTTGCAGCTGCTCCCGCTGCAGGTGCTGCTGCTGGCGCTGCTGCTGAGGAGAAGTCCGAGTTTGACGTAATCCTCGCTTCCTTCGGTGAGAAGAAGATGGACGTTATCAAGGCAGTTAAGGATATCTGCGGTCTTGGCCTTAAGGAGGCTAAGGAGCTCGTTGAGTCCGCTCCCAAGGCTCTCAAGGAGGGCGTTGCTAAGGCTGAGGCTGAGGAGCTCAAGGCTAAGCTCGAAGCAGTTGGCGCAACAATCGAGCTCAAGTAATTTAAAATTACACAAGCTTACCCCCGCTCAAACGAGCGGGGGTTTTGTTTTATTCAAAAACAAGGGAGCACGACAATGTGCTCCCTGAATCATTATTTCGAAACAACTATGTCTGTTATACCGACCTGCGGAGCAAGATTTACGTGATCGCACTCGAATCTTATCTGCTTTACACCTGTGATATCATATTCATACTGCTTTAAGCTGTCGTGAGTCACAACGATAGGCTGCGCTTCATTGCCGTCAAGGTAAACTCTCACCTTAAGATCGCCTGTTTTGTCCGAATCGAGCTGTCCGACACTGAAGCTGAGCTTTTTAAACACGCCGTTCAGATTGAATCCCACTGTCGCCGCACTATTCGCACTCAGAATGAGGCCTGTGTTGTATTCCACACCCTCTATCGTGAAGCTGTCATCATAGCTGTTTGCGATCCAGCTACAGTAACCGCCAACGTCATAGGGAGCAAACTCAGCAGGAAGATACAGCATATCCACCGCCTCTTCAAACGGCGATATAAAGCTTGTCGGAACAACCGCGTCTTTGCTCTTGCACAAATAGAAATCAGTAAACGCGATCTCAGGCGCGAACGAGCGATGATCGCACTCTATCCTTATCTGCCTTGCATCTGTGATGTCGTACTCGCAAAACTTCGTCATGTCAAACCTTGTCAGCTTTACAGGCTGCGCTTCACTGCCGTCAAGGTAAACTCTGACGGTCACATCTCCGTCCTCGTTTCCTCCGTCAACACGGCCAACGCGGAAGCTGAGCTTTTCAAACTTGCCGTTCACATTGAATGCCATGGTATTTGCGGAATTATTCTGATCCAGCAAAATGCCTGTATCATACTCAACGCTCGCAACTTTAAAGCTCTCCTCGTAGCTTTCCGAAAGCCAACGGCAGTATTCGATGTCATAGGGCTCAAAATCAACAGGAACACTCAGCATTTCCACCGACTCATCGAACGGTGATGTGAAGCTTGACGGGACCTCTGCGTCTTTGCTCTTGCATACATATATATCGGTAAATGCCATGTTAGGTGCAAACGAGCGATGGTCGCACTGCATTCTTATCTGCCTTGCACCCGTGATATCATACTCGCAGAGCATTGTGATATCATACTCTGTCAGTATTATCGGCTTCGCTTCCTTGCCGTCAAGGTAAACTCTTACAGTAACATCACCGTCCTTGTTTCCTCCGTCAACACGGCCAACTCGGAAGCTGAGCTTTTCGAATTTGCCATTCACATTGAATGCCACAGTATTCGCAGAATAACTCTGATCCAGCAAAATGCCTGTATTGTACTTAACGCCCGCAACCTTAAAGCTCTCCTCAAAGCTGTCCGCAAGCGAGGTGCAATTGAAGCTGTCATAGGGCGCAAGGTCACCAGGAAGAGCAAGCATTTCAGCCGTTTCGTCAAACGGAGATGTAAAGCTTGACGGAACGCCGCTGTCCTTGGTGCTGCTGACATAAAAATCAGTAAGCGCGATCTCAGGTCCGAGTGCACGATGATCGCAGCACAGCCTTACTGTATCGACGCCTGTGATATCAAACTCATAAAGCTTATTCAGATCGTATTCGGTGATAACTATCGGCTCCTGCTCATTATCATCGAAGTAAACTCTGACAGTAAACTTGCCGTCATGATGCGCTCCGTCAGGAACAGCTGCGCGAAGGCTCATCTTCTCATACGCGCCGCCAAAGTCAAAAGTAACAGTATTATGGCTACTGCCGGCATTGAGCAGAACGCCTGTGTTGTATCTCACACCGCCTACAGAGAAGCTCTCCTCAAAGCTGTCCGCGAGTATACGGCAATCCTGACTATCGCTTGGTGTTATATCAACGCCTACCTGTCGCAGCACATCGGAATTTATCGCTGGCGGTGTTTCAGACTCGCTCTGCGAGGTATCGCCACCTGCTCCCACATCATCTGATACATCATCCGAGACTACCACCGAGCCGCCGTCTGCGCCAGTTCCCGAGCCGTCTGCATTCTCTCCCGAGCCGCCCGACAGCACGACTGCAAGGACGATTGCGATGACTGCAACAAGCGCCACCGCCG